>JAOUGG010000691.1 GCA_029857855.1 Acidimicrobiia bacterium
ACCTCCGGGCCGGCCCTGACCGCCGCACTCCTGTCGGGCGCCCACCTGGTCAAACCGAGCGCCAGGGAGCTGGCCGCCGTCGTCGACCGGGAACTCCTGACCGAAGCCGACATCATCGACGCCGCCCGTCAGGTCAAGTCCGAGTCGGACGTCGACGTGATCGTCGTGTCGATCGGACCGGGTGGCGCCGTGGTCGTCACCGCCGACGACACCATCCGACTGCGAGCACCGACCGTGCAGGTCCGCAGCTCGGTGGGCGCCGGCGACTCCATGGTCGCCGGTATCGCGGTCGGGCTCAACCGTCACCTCGATCTCGTTCAGGCGGTGGCCCTCGGCGTCGCTGCCGGAACCGCCACGGTCCTCACCGACGGCACCGATCTGTGTAATCCGGCCGACGTCGACCGGCTTCTCGCGCTCATCGGCTGACCCGGGGCGCCCGGTCGGCGGTTTGGTGTGCGGACGGACCGGGTGTCGATTCTGTCGACGAAGATCTACCTCGGTGTGCCGAAGTTCTGCGTCCAGTAGTAGTTGTGGAAGCCGACACCGATCTCGGTGAGACCGCAGTTCATGATGTTGTCCCGATGGCCCGAGCTGTTCATCCACCCCTCGACAACCGCAGCGGCTGAGCGATACCCGGCGGCAATGTTCTCGGCCAGGCTCCGCCAGCGGTAGCCCTGCCGCTCCACCCGGTCGACCATTTTCGAAGCGTCGCGGCTGGTGTGGGAGAAGTAGTCGTTCTCCGCCATGTCGACACTGTGGCCGAGCGCCGCTGCGTGGAGCATGTCGTTGTTGGTCAGCGGCCCGCAGCCGCCAGCGGCTCGTTCCTCGTTGGTGAGCCGGATCACTTCCTGCTCGAAGTTCCGGGCGTTGGACGACGAACCGGAGGTGGTCGGGGGGCGTGTTGTCGGCGCCGCCGTGGTGGCGGTTGTCGCCGTCGTCGGGGCGGCCGTCGAGGCGGTCGAGGAGGAGCTCGCCGCAGCCTTCGTGGTGCTCGTTCGGCGCTGTGTGGTTGTCGTTTCCTTCGCCGTCGTCGGCGCCTTTGTCGACGATGAACCGGTCGATGAGCCGGCGGTGGTCGGCGAAGTGTCAGACGCGGCCGAACCGGCCGTGGAAGAAGGAGCCGAAGAGGTGGCGGATGAATTCGAAGGCGTCGTCGCCCCGTCGGACGTCACCGAACCGGTCGAACCGGCCGGGCCCGGGTCGGTCACCACCCGCAGTGCCAACCCCGCGCCATCGTTGCCGCGGATCGAACCGGTGCTGTCGGATCCGAACGATCGGACCTCACCGTCGGTGCCCGACATCGCGACGCCGTCGATGACCGCCGTGTCGTCGGCGCCATCGGCCGGCCCGGCGGCGCCCGCGGTGGCGGCTTCGATCTGGTCACCGTTGAGAGTGACGTCGGCACCACCCGACAGGGCGTAGACAACGCCGAACAGCGCGAGCAGGCCGAGCGAACCCAACACCATTCCAACCCACGCCTGCTGTGCTCTGGCCATATCGTCCCGCCGTTGCCTGTTCGTAACAATGCCTGGGTAAGAATACCCGGTCGCCTCCTACGTTCGTGTCGGACGCGATCCAAGATTCGATGAAGGATTCGTAAGTGCGCAGGCGGCTCCCAACCCGAACCGATCAGGACGAATCCTCCGCTTTGGCCTGCAGATAGCCCTTGGCCCGCTCGGCTCTCGGGTAGGCGTCGACGAGCTCCCAGAACAGCGCCGTGTGTCCCATCTCGACCAGGTGGGCCAGCTCGTGCACGATCACGTAGTCAACCACCCACGGTGGGAACGAGACCATCCGATCCGAGAGCCGGACGGAACCGTCCGCCGGCGTGCACGAGCCCCAACGTTGCCGCTGATTCGAAACCCAGCGAATCGAAGTCGGCGCCGGAAGACCGTACTCGCGGGCCAGGTGACCGGCCCGCTCGGCGAGATCCACCAGTTCGGCCCGGCGGGACCGCTCGAAGCGGGCGAGGAAGTGTTCGACGAAGTGTCGCTCGTCGGTCGCAGTGCTCGCCGCCGGGATACGGATGTCGACCACATTGCCCCTGAGTCGGCCCTCGGCCGTCTTTCGCCGCCGTTTCGAGCGCGTCACCTGAGCGGTCAGCGGCTCCAGATTCGGGCCCGATCCCGGTGTCGGACTGGGTTGCATCGTGTCCGGTTCCGGGTCGGCATCGTTCGACCGATCGGCGGCTCGCATGCCGGCGGCTACAGGCGTTTGCTGTGGCCGCCGGTGCGCATGTCGTCGGGCAGCAGATTCAGCTCGTCGCCGGCTTCGAAAAGACCGCCGGCCCAACGGAAGATCCGGCCGTGGAGATTGGGGATTCGTGCCTCGTTGACGTCGAGATGTTTCTCCATCGCGATCAACACACCGCCGTGGGCGACCACCAGCACGGTGGCTCCGGTGTACCGCTCCCCGACTTCGGTGAACGCCTTCAGGACACGACGTTGCAGGTCGACGTCGTACTCCCAGCCCTCGGGGCGCCGGTCGTCCTCGATCCAGCCCGGCCAATCGGCCTCGATCTCGTGCCGGGTGAGCCCTTCCCAAAGGCCGACGGACCGCTCCTTCAGGTCGTCGATCACCTCGACCGGACCGACGCCGATGATCTCACCGATGATCGACCCGGTGCGGTGCGCCCGCTCGAGCGGCGAGGTGATGATCACGTCGACCTGGCCGATGTACTGGGCTGCGATCACGGCCTGGCGTTCACCGAACTCGGACAGCGGCGGATCGGCATGGCCTTGCCAGCGGCCGGCCTCGTTCCAGATCGACTGGCCGTGACGCAGCGCCAGAATCTCGGTTCGGTTGTGATCAGCGTTCATGGGCTTATTCCCCCGG
>JAOUGG010000692.1 GCA_029857855.1 Acidimicrobiia bacterium
CTCGGCGAACCTTGCGGGTGTAGATTTCTGCGAGTTCGGCCTCGCAGTGAGGGCAGACCGGCGCGATATCGTCGCGTTTCACCCCGGTGAGCGGTGCCGTGGTCGATTCTGCACTCACAGCAATCTCCTTGTTGAGTGGTTTCTCACGTCGTTGCGGCGATCGCCGGCACCAGGTAGTCGGTGATCAGATCGGCGAGCTGGCGCTGGAGGAGGTAGTCGCCGCCCGTGAGCACCACCAACGTGTCGTGGTCGGGAAAGACGATGACTGCCTGGCCGCCCCACCCGGTTCGCAGAGCAGCGGTGACTGGTGCGCCGTTGCTCTCATAGGTTCGGGTGAACCAGTGGTAGCCGTAGCCGTCTCCATCGGCGGCGCGACCGGGGATCGAGACGTGTTCCCGAATCGAGGCGTCAACCCAGGCGTTCGAGATCACCTGCGTGCCGTTCCATACACCGCCGTTGAGATAGAGCGATCCGAATTTCGCCAGATCCCGGGGTCGGAGCTCGAGTTCTCCCGAGGTGTAGACGATCTCGGGATTGATGTAGCGCCATTGATAGTCGGTGATGCCGAGCGGCTCGAAGAGGTGGGTCTGGGAGTACTCGTCGATCGATACTCCGGTCGCCTGTTCGAAGAACTCACCGAGGAGGTTCACATCCCCACCGCTGTAGTACCAGTAGGTGCCGGGTTCGTGAACGGCAGGCTTGGCGAGGATGTACTCGATAGGATCGTCGACGACGAACAACTGGATCAGGTCGTTGTTGTCGACGTCGGTGAGCGGCACATCCCCTTCGTTCCACTCCAGACCCGAGGTCATCGTGAGGAGATCTTCGACGGTGATCTGGTCCTTCGCCTCGTCGGTCAGGTGAGCGTACTGAGGGGAGTACTCGAGCACCGGCTCGTCGACACCAGCAATCAGGCCATCGTCGATGGCCTGCCCGACCAGAGCTCCCGTGACCGCTTTGGTGATCGACATGGGATTGTGGCGGGTCTGGAAGTCGTAGCTGACTCGTTCGCCTCGGAACTGGGGATCGTCGTAGTCGAATCGGTAGCCGTCGAAGTACTGCTCGAAGACCAGCTTGTCAGCCTTGATGACAATGATTCCGTGCATGGCCCGGGCCTCGTCGTCCTCGACGAACTCCACGAGGTCGACGAAGGGCTCAGGGTCGAGCCCAACGTCGGCGAGTGACGCGGTGCTCCACCCATCCCCGGTCGCCTGCGGCACCTGGTACTCGTAGTTCGAGCTCCTACACGACCCGAGAACCGAAACGAGCGCGAAGATAGTCGACAGGAGCACCGCCATTCGAGTCGGCCGTCGTTCTCCAATCACTCAGTCATCATGAGGCCGCTGAGCGGCACAAAGTAGAGGCCAAGGCCCCGTCTCGCTCCGGCAATTCGGTGCCAGGCGACATCGGTCTTCCGGCCAATCGGAGAACGCCCCGCCGATTAGGCTTTCGCAAACCTTGGTTTGCGGGCAACTGGTAGCCCAAGCTCGGTCGGATTGAGGTCAGACGCGATCCCCTTCGTCGGTGGGCGTGGTGCGGTAGGATTTTGTGACGGTGCGGAGGCGCCTCTGGGTGAGGCCATTTGACTCGGCCGGTAGGACTCGTCATGCTGCAACCTCGAGAAACGTCCTCGGTGAATTCGGACCAGTTCGATCGGGCCGGGTGGTGGCTCGGCATCATTGCCCCGATTCTCATTCTGGTCGGGTTCTTTGCCGTTGACGAAGGCGGGACCGAGCTGTCGGGCTCAACCACTGAGATCGTTGAACATCTTGATGCTCTACACGGACGAATCGTGATCGGGAGCATGATAGGCATCCTCGGGGCCTTCGCCCTTCTCGGTTTCGTCGCCTCGCTGCGCCTTCATCTGTCCAAGACAGGCGCACGGGGAGAGTGGCTCGGCTTGGTGGCGTTTGGCTCTGGGATGATCATGGCAGCCGGCGCGATCGTTCAGGGCTCGTTTCGGCTGGAAATTGACGCAATCGTCGACTCCGGCATCCAACCAGACGGAATGCTCCCGATCTGGGAACTCGGCACCGTGATCGACATTCTCGTCTGGGGAAGCGCCGGACTTGTCGCCACGATGTGCATCAGCGCCTTCACGAATGGGCTCCTTCCCAAACCCTTGGCCGCTGTTGGAGCCCTGCTCGTTGCAGCCACCATCGCTCTCACGCCGACCGATCACGGAGGCGTCAGCCTCACCCTCCTGTTGTGGCTGAGCACCGCAAGCGGATTTCTGGTCGCCCGTTCAGCCCGACCAACGCTCGCATGACCGGCGCTGCGATCGTTTCGACGGAACGCAGCTGCTTCGCCCCTCCGACACAAGCGTGAGCGCACGCCTTCCAAACGGAAAGCGATTTCGTCCAGCAGTCGATGGCGGCTCGAAGTGCTGCGCATGCTTCGTCGAGACGGGGCTGCCGGAGAGCACAGATCTGATCGACGAGGTATGCCTTCGGGACGACTCTGAGATTGTCGAAGCTGACGACGCAGTCGGTGGGCATGCCATCGTCCGGTCCGAGCCGTAGTTCAGTTGGGATTCCTCTGATCTTGCGCGTCCCGGGCGCCGCAAGCACGCTGTTCAGTACCGGGATCGCAGCGGATCGCGTCATGATGAGAAATGGGCGTCGACCGACTTGCTCGATCTCGCCCCACCAGACTTGCCCTCGGTCGGGTGCAATCACCACGGCTCGTCGAGGATGGCCTCGCGGAGCGAGGCGAATGCCGCGTGCTCTTCGGTCTCGGTTGGCGGCTGACGAGTATAGCCATTGACGACTGACCGGTCGGTCTGGCGTTGGTGTTCGAGTCTCATGATGGCTTCGATGCCGGCGCGCACAGCG
>JAOUGG010000693.1 GCA_029857855.1 Acidimicrobiia bacterium
AGATCTTCGACACCACACTCGACGAAGGCTGGACGGGCCCGATCACCGAGATCGCTCGACGGCGCGGGCATGGCATCGCCTGGGCCATGGCCAAGCGCCTCACTGGTCACGCCAGCCGCCAACCGCAATGAGCGACCGAGGCGGATGGATGGCCTGGCGACGGGGCTCGATAACGATGCTGCGCTGAAGGACGAGGTGCGTAGCGAGCGAAACTATGGTTCTTCGTGGGCGAAGGCGACGGCGGCGAGGTCTCCCACTAGGGGTTTCTGGGGGCAAACGCCGGAGGCGATTCGCCGCTTGCAACCGTAGGGGCGCTCGTTGAGGGCCACTTTGCCGACCTGAGCCGGTTTCATGACCTTCGGCCCTTGGTACTCGCCACCGGGTTCTAGATCATTGGGGTATGGGTACAACGGAGCTCGGCCAGCGCGATGCCTCGGCCTTGTCGATCACGAGCGAGTCGGCGGCCCGGAAGTCGGGCTGGCAGACCCAACAGTTGGAGCATTCAAGTCGATTGACGCGCACAGGGTTGTCATGGTGTTGCCTTTCTATCCGCGTGGTGGTTCGGCTCAGGTGGCGCGTTACCTTGCCCGGGCGCTGGGCGCTGATGGGCTTGACCTCACGTTGTGCTGCGGATCGTTGGGCTCACCTGGCGACAGCTCACATGCGGCCACGTTCTTCGCCAATCTCGCGCTGGAGCCGGTCGATTTCAACGATGCGATGGCTGCGTTCCAGCGGGGCGAGGACCCGATGGCGGCACCGGTCCCTCTGCAACCGTCGTTCGAAGACCGACCAGGAGCCCCCGACCGGGTCTTCGCTTCGCTCAGCCCCGATGCCTACGGGCGCCAGGTTCGGGCGTGGGCCGATCGCCTTCGTGGGATAGCCACGCCCGATCTGTATCACGTGCACCATTTGACGCATGTGAACGATGCCGTTCATTCCATTGGTGCAACCCCGGTCGCGGTCGAGCTTCATGGCACCGAACTCAAAATGCTGGCTGCCATCGAGGCGGGCGCCCCTCGAACCTGGGACCATGCCGAGGCCTGTCGGCAACGCCTACGAAGGGCAGCGCAACGGGCTCATCGCCTGGTTGTGAATTCCCCGAGCGTTCAGAAGCAGGCCAGCGAGCTGCTCGGGATCGAGCCTGGTCTGATCGACCCCTCCCGTCTGAACGGATGGCTGGTGACCCCAGACTGCAGCGACGAGCTCGCTCACGCAATCGGAATCGCCGTGAACGACCGGGCCCTCCGCCAGCAGCGTGGACGAAATGGCCGCCAGATCATCGAGCGTGGCTACGACTGGCGACACATCGCGTCCGAATACGAAGCTGTCTACGCCCAAGCAGTCTCCGGATCGTTCCGACGCAGCGAGATGCTGTCCCGAGGCGTCCAAGCGGAAAACATCCAGGCGACCCCCGACGGTAGGATCGGTGAGGTTCACATTCCGAGCGGACGCGGAGTCGCCGCCAAAACCAAGGTCGCGGTCACTAGCGCGTCCGACAGGTAGTCCAGGATGTTCGACGGCAGCTGGCGTGACCCTGTGGAACGTCTCGTTGATCCGGTCGGCGTGCGTCTTCATCGCGTCGGCGTGTCCGCGAACGGACTAACCGTTCTGGGGGTCGTTGGCGCGATCGCCACTGCAGCGGCCGTAGCCTCCGGCCGGCTTGGACTCGGCGCGGTCCTCTTGGCCGTCGCGGCGATACCTGACCTCTTGGACGGCGCCGTTGCCAAGGCTGCAGGGCCGACCACCAAGCGCGGTGCATTCTTCGACTCGACCGCAGATCGGGTGACCGACACGTTGGTAGTAGGCGGTGTGATCTGGTTGTTCGTCGCCGACGAACGTGGCTTGGTGACAATGGTTCCGGTTGGCGTGATGGCCGCGGCTTGGCTGGTCAGCTATCAGCGAGCCAAGGCCGAGTCGCTGGGCTTCGATGCGAAGGGGGGGCTCATGGAGCGGGCCGAGCGCGTGGTCTTCTTGGCCGCCGGGCTGGCGATTCCACGGGCCCTGGTCCCCGTCCTCGTTGCGTTGCTCGTTCTCACCCTCGTCACCGCCGCTCAGCGCTTCGCGAAGATCTGGCGCCAGGCATCCACCCAACCGACCCCGGGCGGTAGCCTAGGGGCAACCAGCTACGGCGATGACAGCGCCCGGTGACAGTGATTGTCGGACATGGCCGTGGCAGGCGGTCAGGTGGCATATCGGTACTCGTTGATGAGTCCGTTGCATCGGGTCGATTTCAGGACCAAACGAGGCGCGTTCGGCGATCGGTGCGGGGCTGGTGAGTGACGGTGGGTGTTGTAGTGGTTGATCTAATCGAAGACGAGTGGTTCGAGTCGCCGCTAGTTCCAGATGATGGTGCCGTCGAGCAGCGACCCGTCGAGCGGTACCGCATCCGTGGGCGGGTTTGAGAACGATGGTGCTGCAAGACGAGTCGATCGAGCCAATTCGGGGAGTGCCTGAACTTGCCAAGCAGGTGTTCCTCGTTGGCTGTGCTGTGCTGTTCTACTTTGGGGTTCGAGGATTGACCGAAGGGTCGGAGGCTGCGGCTATTGCGAACGGCGAGTGGATTCTGGCGAGGGAGGGAGACCTCGGGGTCGATGTCGAACGCACCGTGCAGGGGTGGACGGTTGGGTCGCATTGGGTTACGACTCTCGCCAACTGGGTCTACATCTGGTTGCACTGGCCGGTCCTGATCGGCACATTGCTCTGGCTCCACCACACTCGGATCGCCAGGTACCTGCTGCTTCGTAACGCGATCTTTCTCTCGGGCGCGGTTGGCCTCGTGATCTTTGCCACGTTTCCGGTCGCTCCGCCGCGTCTCCTGGACGCCGGCTTCG
>JAOUGG010000694.1 GCA_029857855.1 Acidimicrobiia bacterium
TTCACGCCGGTGCCGATCACCGCCACGTCGATGCCGGCACCCATGATCGGTTGGACCCTCTTGCCAGCCGGCTTGTGGAACCCGTCGGCGCCAATGGCCACGTTGACGTCGTGCAGCGTCGTCGTGGTACCTGCAAGATCAGCGCAGTACAGCACACCGCTTCCGCCGGAGTCCCCTTTCGGCGGGCCCCCCTTGGCGGAAGCCGGGGCGGCAAGAACCGTGAGGAGCAGCAACAGGGCGCCGATCATGGCTGCGAAATCGATGGGCGAAAACCATGTGGTGCCCCGATTCCTGTGGGGCCAAGCCATGACCCCGGAACGCTTGTTTGACATCATCCGCCTCCTGTGAAGATCCGCGGCTGCCGGATGCAGAACGCGATTGGAGAGGGGAATGCCGGTTTCGCCACTAGCTCCCCGGTGGTCAGGCGACCATGTATAACCTCACCGGATCGATGCTTCATTCACCTTGTTCAATGACTGTCTTCGGCACCAACCCGGCCGGGCTTTAGTCACTTTTCCCGAGCATCGCCCGCGATCAGAGCGCCAAACGGCCCGAAGGCTGGTTCCGACCGACCAGCTCGGTGAGTTCGTCCAGCTCCATCGGGTGGGCGAAGTGGTAGCCCTGACCGAGATCGCAGCCCATCCCCCGAAGGATGTCGACGGCCCACTCCAGCTCGATACCTTCGGCGACCGTGGTGAACCCGAGCTTCTGACTGAGCCCGATGATGGCCGATACGAAGGTCGTATCACCGTCCGTCATGTCCTGGATGAAGGGCTGGGCGATCTTGATGATGTCGACGGGAAGGGTGCGAAGATAGCTCAGCGAGGAGTAGCCGGTACCGAAATCGTCGAGCGCGATGCGTGGGCCCAGGGCTCGTACCTCACCCAGACGCTTCGCCGCGGCCTCGGCGTCGCCGGCCAGTGCCGATTCGGTGAGCTCGAAGACGAGCCCGTCGACAGGAGCAGCCGAGGCAGCCAGATCGGAGGCGATCTCCTCGACGAGATCGCTCCGACGCAGATGACGGGCAGAGAGGTTGACCGAGATGAAGAACCGGGGATCCATGCGCCGGAACAGCTCGAGTCGGTCGAGTACCTCGACTCTCACGAGGCGATCGACGGAGGTGATCAGGCCCGATTGCTCGGCTTCGTGGATGAACTCGGCCGGTGGTAGCAGGCGGCCTGACGGTTGCCGCCAGCGAACCAGCGCCTCAGCACCAACGATGGACAGATCATCGATTCGCACGATTGGCTGATAGTGGATCTCGAACTCCTTGCGGTCGATCGCACGCCGCAGGTCGGAGTGGAGCGTTGGCCGGCGAGGCATATTGGCGCGGAGATGTTCGCCGTAGACGACCACGGTGCCCTTGCCCTCCTCCTTGGCGGCATAGAGCGCAGTATCGGCGTGGAGCACGAGCTGTGAGGCCGATGCCGCTTCCTTGCGGTGGGCGACGCCGACACTGGCTCCGATGCGGACCTCGTTGGCGACGATCTGGAACGGAGCGCTCAAAGCGCCGATCAGGCGCTGGGCCAAGACCTCCGCGTCGGTGCCGGTCGGCATCAATACGGCGAACTCGTCACCGCCGAGTCGGGCGGCCAGATCGTCGGGGCGGGTGGCGGCCTCGATCCTGGTTGCCACCTGTGCCAGCAGAGCGTCGCCCGCGGCATGCCCATAAGTGTCGTTCACAGGCTTGAAGTCGTCGAGATCGACGTAGAGCACAGAGCCGTCGTTGCCATCGGTCGAATAGAGGTCATCGAGCCGACTGGTGAACATGGTCCGGTTGGCCAGGCCGGTGAGCTCGTCGTACTTCGCCTGACGCTCGAGTTCTTGGCCGAGCTCCCGCAGCTGGATCAGAGCCTGACCCAATTGGTCCTTCTCAAGGGCGACGGAGGCGTGCTCGACCAATGTCGTGAACAAGCGAAGGTCGATTTCGGTGAAGGTGGTGACGTTGCCCAGCCGATCACCCACAACCAGCACACCGACAAGCCGGTCCTCGGACGGGAGGGCCCCGACCATGGCCTTCTTCACGCCGTTGGCGGCGAGCCATTCGGTGACCTCCTCCGGTCCCTCACCCTCGTCCACAACCAGAAGCGGCGATGGGGCCACCGCCGCCAGAGACTGGGCTTCCGCCTCCTCCGGTGCGGTAATGGCGTCAGCCTGAAATGTGGCTTCTCGTTGCGTGAACAGCGCAGGGGCGACCCCGGAGTCGGGCGCCGGGAAGAGATACAGCATCACTGTCTCGGCCCGGAACATCGAGGCCGTCTCGGCCAGGAAGTCGGCAACGGCCGACCCGCTCTGCCCGCCCTCTCGAAGAGCCCGAGTCGAGGCATAGAGAAACTCGACCTTCTCCCGCTGCTCGCGCTCGGTCACATAGGCCCGGTAGGCGATGTACAGGATCCCGGCGGAGCAGGTGAGCAGAAACACCGCCCACGGCTCCGACACGATGATCAGCGCGGTAATCAGCGCCTGGATCGTGTTGGCCGCAGCCACCACGACGGCGAACAGCATCGCTCTGGCGGATTGACCGATGTCGAGGTGGCGCTCGGTGATTGCGATGACCAGCACGATCATGGAGAAGTTCATCACTGCGGTGAGCGAGGTCACCCCGAGGACGGCGAGCCAACCGACCGCTGTCAGCGGGTCTCGCCCGGAGAGCAACACGGGAAGAAGGGCGGCGGCGACGGTGAAATGGAGTGATAGGTTCGCTGCGTTGAACACCAGCTTCAAGAGTGGCTGGTGGCGGACCAGACGCAAGCTGATGAGCGCACCGGCCACCATGGCGATGACACCGGGCGCCGGCTCGGCGAACACCAGCCCGAAGACCAGCGGGAT
>JAOUGG010000050.1 GCA_029857855.1 Acidimicrobiia bacterium
ACCCGACCTCACCGGTCAGGGTCACCGAGGTGCCGTCGGCATCGACCAGACCGGCGAGACCGGTGATACCGGTTCCGGAAAGGAGTTCGTCGACCCGGGCCTGCAGCGCAGCCCCGGCGGCGGTCGCGTCGGCGCTGCCATCGGAGGAGTCATCGCCCGAATCATCGCCCGAATCGGCTGCTTCATCCTCAGCGGCAGAGTCATCGGCTGCAGCGTTCCCGTCACCGGACCCGCTTTCGTCGGCCGTGGCGTCGTCACCGGTGTCATCGGCGTCAGCGCTGTCAGCGGCGTCCTGCGAATCGGATTCGTCGCTGGAATCCGCAGTGGCGTCGTCGTCCTCGGTCGCCGTGTCGTCGGACGTCGTTGGAGCGGATACCTCCTCGTCACCGGTGGAGGTGGCATCGTCGTCGCCTCCGCACTGGGACGCGAGCAGGGCCAACAGCACGAGTGCGGCGATGATGCCGAGGCCCCACCACAGCATCCGGCGCACGCGATCGGTGCGAGGGTCGTAGTCGTGATCGAGTGTGTCGGTACCCGCCGTCGCCGAACGGCGGATGTTGTTCATGGTTCCCTTGGCCGACCCGCCGACGCTCTTGGTCGCGGCTCCGGCTGCGGCCGCTCCGCCGCCGACGGCGGCGGAGGTCTTCGTGCTCGATCCGGAAAGGGCACCCTTGGCCTTGTCGGCCAGTCCGCCCAGCTTGTCGCCGACCGCGTCGGCCGCATCCCCGATGGCCTCTTTGGCGTCGTCGGCCTTGTCGCCGACCGCATCGATGGCGGCTTCGAGCTTGTCGCCCGCCGTATCGACGCCATCCCCGGCGGCTTCCGTCGCGCGCTCGGCGGCACCGGTCGCACCGTCGACCGCATCTTCGGCGACCTCGCCTGCGCTTTCGACTGCATCTCCGGCGGCGTCGCCCGCGGCCTCACCGGCGTCGCCCGCGGCCTCACCGGCGTCGCTGATCGTCTCGCCTGCCTCGGCCGCGGCGTCGGTGACCTCTCCCGCCACCTCTTCGGGGTCGATTGGATTGTCCTGGTCGCTCATTGTCTTTCACCTCTTGTTGCATTGGGTCCGGCATGAGTGAGGGGAGACGGCAACGGTCCTAGCGGCACAACCCCGCGGTCAACCTGTTGGTTTCGGTTTGATCCGAACCACACGAAGGAGGTTCTCGATCGCGCCTATAAGCGATGTCGCCTCGATGTCTACCCCCGCTCACGTCCGTGGCTACGAGGAACGCGGTGGTTGATAACCCAGCGCACAGCCTAGAGACCGTTACTGATCGATGCGCAGCGAGCCGCAAATTTCAGGCGGTTGTCATCTTGGCGGAAGTGGAACGACGATTCGACGACGTCCGGCAGGTTCCCATTTGGTTCATTGGCCACACTCGCCGCGACCTTTCGTCTAGGTTCGACGTCAGGAAGCCATCGATCAGCAAAGGAAGTACTGCACATGGCGACGTTGGAAAGCATCGAGGGCATCGGGCCGGCGAACGCGAAGAAGCTGCGGGCGGCAGGAGTCAAGTCGACCGACTCACTGTTGAAGACCGGAGGCACCAAGAAGGGCCGTAAGGAGATCGCCGCGTCGAGCGGGATCGCAGAGCGGTCGATCCTCGAGTGGGTGAACCGGGCCGATCTCATGCGGGTCAAGGGCGTTTCCACCCAATACAGCGACCTCCTCGAGGCGGCAGGCGTCGACACCGTCAAGGAACTGTCGAAGCGTCGCCCCGACAATCTGACCGCCAAGATGAAGGAGGTCAACGACGCTGCCGTGGCCAAGGGCCGCAGTATCGTCCGCCGACCCCCGTCGCAGATCGAGGTCGAGAAGTGGGTGGCGCAGGCCAAGAAGATGAAGCCGGCCGTCAGTCACTGATCGCTCGCCGACACTCGTCGGCGCCGACCAACCCGCCGGCCCGCCGCGGGTGGTGATCCCTCACGCAGGCGGTCGCCGTGCCGATGGGACGGCGTGGTTTCCATCTCCGACGATCAGACGACGGCCACGGTTTCGCGATACCGGCGGATCGGCCTCCGCATGAGCTGCGCACCGTGCGAAGTCGCGTGGACCGGGTCGATCGAGTCGCGCTGCTGGGTCTGCGACGCACCGGGCATTCCCGGCCCGCCTCCATCGATCTACCCGACACCCGACTAGCGCGGCGGGCCGCGCCGAGCGCCGTTAACGTCCGGACAAGACTCGTCCAGCGAACGACGAAGGGCGTTTCAACCCCGGGCACCCCTGGCTATCACGAGGCCCACGGGTAGCAATGCGGATTACGGGGAGGGCGTGGCCGCGAGTCCCCGTATGCTATCGACCGTCACAACCGACTGTAGGACGGCTGGGTGGACGGCTTCTTCTCGCTACTTCGTGTCAGGGGAACAACACCGTGATGAGGTTTGATCTCGCCTGGAGTGGCGAGCGCGCTGAGGGGATGGCGCTTGGTGTCGGTTCGCTGGTCGTGGCAATGTTGACGCTGAGCGGATGTGGCCTTCTGAGCGGAGGCGATACGCAGGCTGACGAAACCAGCCGTGACGAGACCGGCCAGATCGTCGACGCCGGCGAGGTCGGTGTCAACGCCCTCAAGCTCGGCGACTGTTTCAACGATAATCCGGTCGACCCCGGCGCCGAGGTGGTAGACGTTCTGACCGTCCAGGCCGTTCCCTGCTCCGAACCACACGACAACGAGGTCTACTACCTCGGCGCCCTACCCGAAACCTCGTATCCCGGTGAGGAGCTCGTCGACGAGCTGGTTCTCGATCAGTGTCTGACGGTCTTCGAGGCGTTCGCCGGTGTGTCCTACGAGGAGTCGCGCCTCGACATCGGCAGGATCTTCCCGTCCGAGGCGAACTGGGCCGACGAGGACCGCGGCTACATTTGTCTCGTCTATGACGTTGACCTGCAGAAACTCGAAGGATCCATGCGAGGTCGTGGCTACTGACCGTTGTGGTGTCTAGGATTGCCCTGGTCATAGCCGGAGGCGATCCGCCGCCGGTCGACCTCTTCACCACACTGCCGCCGCCCGTGTACACCGTCGCCGCCGACTCCGGAATCAATCACGCCCGCGTCCTCGACCTGGACGTGGACGTGCTTGTGGGCGACCTGGATTCCGCCGACGAGATCTCGGTCCAATGGGCCGCCGACCAGGGTGCCACAATCGACGTTCATCCGACCGACAAGGACCAGACCGATCTCGAGCTGGCGCTTGAGGCAGCGGTCGATGCCGCAGCCGAACTCGATCTGGACGAGCTGGTCGTGATCGGACTCGCCGGTGGCCGCGTCGATCACTGGCTGGCGAATCTCCTGACACTGGCCGGGCCGCTGACCGCGTCGATCGACGTGACGGCCTACGTCGGCCGGAGCAGGATCTCCGTCGTTCGCGGCACCAGATCGCTCGACGGCCGGCCCGGCGAGCTCATCTCCCTGCTGCCGGTCGGGGGGCCCGTGCACGGCATCACCACGACCGGCCTCGAGTACCCGCTGCGGGGCGAGACACTCGATGCCGGAAGCTCCCGAGGGGTGAGCAACGTCTTTGACCGGGCGGCGTCCACGGGCGAAAGCGATGCGTCCGCGGCGAACCCGGTCGTGTCGGCCGTCATCGACGTCGCCTCGGGAACGCTGCTGGCGGTACAGCCGCAGCGCCTGCCGGCGTCGACCATCCGATGAGCGCTGGTCGGACAGGGGCACGACGCCGAGGTCGGTCCTGGGTCCAGCGCCTGATCCTGCTCACGAACGTTTTCCTGATCGCCACCAGTCTTGCGGCCGCCGCCCTGCTCCAGTACGCCTACGACCGGGCATCCGACATCCAGCGGGTCGAACTCGGACGAAGCCTGACCGCGGTGCCGGAGGAGGTGGCCGCCGGTGAACGGGTGCTCAACATCCTGCTCGTCGGGTCCGACTCCTCAGCCGGTCTCGACCCGTCGGACCCCGTCCAGGTCGGCCGCCAGGGCGAGCGGTTCGGCGACGTCATCATCGTGGCCCACATCGACGAACGCAGCGGGCAGATCGCCCTGCTGTCGTTCCCCCGGGACCTGTGGCTGCCACTCGCGGGACTCAACCGAAGCGATCGAATCAACCGGGCCTTCGAGGTCGGCGGCCCGGCCATGCTCATCGACACGATCGAGCAGAACTTCGATCTGCCCGTCCATCACTACGTCAATGTCGATTTCGCCGGCTTCCAAGGCCTGGTCGAGGCCATCGGATCGGTGGAGGTGTACTTCGAGACCCCGGCCCGTGACTGGAACGTCAACGCCAAACCCGAGCCCAGGAGCCAGACCGGCTTCATCGTCACCGAGGCCGGATGCCACGCGCTGGACCCGCCGACAGCGTTGGCCTACGTCCGGTCGCGCTACTACCAGACCCAGACGCCCGATGGCAGGTGGGTGACCGACCCGTCGTCCGACTTCGGTCGGATCGGCAGGCAGCAGGACTTCCTCAAGCGACTGATGTACCGGGCGATCGATCTCGGCGCCCGCAATCCGTTCGTACTGGCCGACATGGTCGACACTGGGCTCGAGAACGTGGCGATCGATGAGTCGCTCACGCCGCAGCTACTGGTCGACCTGGGCAGCGCCTACCGCAGCTTCGACCCCGAGACCCTGCAGACCTACAGCTTTCCCGTCGTCGACGCCGAGATCGACGGCAACCAGGTCCTCGAACCCGTGCTCGACAAGGCCGAACCGCTGCTAGCGTTCCTGCGCGGCGCCCCGAACGACGATCCGTCGACCATCGACCTGGCGGTCGTCACCGCCGAGACGGCCTCGAGCAGAACCTCGGCCACGGTGTCCGCCGTCACGAGCGGTCTCGCCGCAGCCGGATTCGACGTCGATCGTCTCAACCGAACCAGCCTGACTGAGGGCATCATCATCGAACACGGCCCGAACGGAGCGGCCGCGGCCCGAGTCGCCGCCGACGCCCTCGCCGCCGTAGTTGCCGGTCTCCCACCCGTCGACGGTGTCTCGATCCCTCAGGTCGGCTTCGCCCCCACCGAAGATCTCACCGGTCGCTCGGTCCGGATCCTCATAGGCACGATCGATGGCGAGGTCGCCACTTCGGGCGAACCGACCGCCTCAACCGAACTGGGCAATTCATCACAAGCCGATGCGGTCGGCTCCGTTACCGGGACGCCACATTCCGAGGAAATGGCCGCTCCAGAAGCGGGATCCACCTCAGCGTCGACACCAATGGACAACATCGTCGATGCTGATGACTCGACGGCGAACGGTTCCACACCGCCTACGCTTGGTGCAGGGGACCGGGTTGCGGATGAATCCCGGAGCCAACCCGTACACTCGAATGAAACAGCCTGTCGGTCAAAATGACGAAGGCGACGCAGCTGTTGCGTGACGGTGGGGCCGCGCCCACTTGTCCCTGGGAAATCCGGTGGCAGCGATAGCACCGGTCGACGGAACGGTCTCACCCGGGCAAGAACTCGTTGGACAAGACAACTTTGTAGTGGAGGAAGCTGGTGGCCTCGATTGCCATTATTGGTACCGGTTATGTCGGACTGACCACGGGAGCATGCTTCTCGCACCTCGGTCACGACGTCGTGTGTGCCGACATCGATGAAGCTAAAGTCGCCGGCCTCAGTGCGGGCAAGATACCGATTGTCGAAAAGGGTCTCGACCGGCTTGTCGACGAGGGGCTCCGATCCGGGAAGCTCCGGTTCGTCGTCGGTGCGGCGGAGGCGTCGAAGGACGCCGAGTTCCACTATCTGTGCGTGCCCACCCCACAGGCGGAGGACGGGTCGGCCGACCTGTCCTACCTCGAGACCGCGGCGGCCCAGATCGGTCCGGTGCTGCCTCACGGCAGCGTCGTGGTCAACAAGTCCACCGTACCGGTCGGATCGACCCGTGTCGTGGCCAAGGTCCTCGGCCGCTCCGATGTCGCCGTGGTCTCCAATCCGGAGTTCCTCCGCGAGGGCACGGCCGTCAACGATTTCCTGCAGCCCGACCGTGTGGTCATCGGCTCCCAGGACCAGGAGGCCGCCATCCGGGTCGCCGCCCTGTATTCGCGGATCGCAGCACCGATCATGGTCACCGACCCCGTCTCGGCCGAAACCATCAAGTACGCGTCCAACGCCTTCCTGGCGTCGAAACTGTCGTTTGTGAACGCCATCGCAACGCTGTGCGAGGCCGTCGGCGCCGATGTCAACGACGTCGTGCTCGGTATGGGCTACGACCGCCGAATCGGCCGGGAGTTCCTGCGTCCCGGGCCGGGTTGGGGCGGCAGCTGCTTCCCAAAGGACACCAAGGCGCTGGCTCGCATCGCCGAGAACGCCGGCTACCACTTCCACTTCCTCGACGAGGTCCTGCGGGTCAACGAGGACCAGTTCGATCGCACCGCACAAAAGCTGATCGACGCCGTCCCGGCGGAGTTGGCCGACCGTCACATCGCCGCGCTCGGTCTCACCTTCAAGGCCGGCACCGACGATCTGCGCGATTCGCCGGCCATCGAGGTCCTGCAGCGGGTGACCGCAGCGGGGATCAAGGTCAAGGCCTACGATCCGGCGGTCGCCATCCAGCAGAATCGGCTCGCGGAGATGTACCCCGACCTCGACATCGAGGTCGTGTCGGATCCCTATGCCGCGGCGGAGGACGCCGCCGCGCTGACCATCCTCACCGAGTGGGACGAGTTCACCTGGCTCGACTTCGACAAGCTGGCCGAGATCATGGTCGGCAACAACATCGTGGATGCCCGCAATCTGCTGGATCCGACGATTCCGCGCCGCCGGGGTTTCAACTATCGAGGTGTGGGTCGCTGACATGGCCAGAGTCGTGGTTTCCGGAGGCTCGGGATTTCTCGGCTCACACCTTTGTGACAGGCTGATCGAGCGGGGCGACGAGGTCGTCTGTATCGACAACCTCATCACCGGCAGCACCGACAACATCGAGCACCTGTTCGGCAACCAGCAGTTCACCTTCGTCCTCCACGACGTCTCGCAGCATGTTTGGGTTCCCGGTCCGGTCGATCAGGTCATGCATCTCGGATCGCCGGCCTCACCAATCGACTTCACACGGATCCCGATCCAGATCCTGAAGGTCGGCGGCAACGGCACCCACAACCTGCTCGGCCTCGCCCGCCAGAAGGAAGCCCGGTTCTTCCTGGCCTCCACCAGCGAGGTCTACGGCGACCCGTTGGTGCATCCCCAGCCCGAGTCGTACTGGGGCAACGTCAATCCCATCGGGCCCCGCGGTGTCTACGACGAGGCCAAACGCTTCGCCGAAGCCATGACCATGGCCTACCAGCGGGTTCACGGCATCGAGGTCCGCATCGTCAGGATCTTCAACACCTACGGTCCCCGAATGCGCCCCGACGACGGCCGGGTGGTCTCCAATTTCATCACCCAGGCGTTGTCGAATCAGCCACTGACGGTCTACGGCGACGGCTCCCAGACCCGCAGTTTCTGCTACGTCGACGACCAGATCCGGGGTCAGCTGGCCCTGCTCGACAGTGTGCACACCGGGCCGATCAACATCGGCAACGACGTCGAGTTCACAATGCTCGAGCTGGCCGAAGTGGTCATCGAGGTCACCAACAGCACGAGCGATGTCACGTTCGTGCCGCTGCCCCAGGACGACCCGACCAGGCGCAAACCCGATCTGACCGAGGCCACCACCAAGTTGTCGTGGAAGCCCGAGATCGACCTCAAGACCGGTATCACCCGGACGGCCGAGTACTTCGCCGGGGTCCTCGGGTCCCGCTAGGGAGTTTTCCTCCCGCCTCCGGCACCCCTGATTGTCTTTTCTGGGCCGGATGGCGAGGGTCGACCGTGGCTCGGTGACACAATAGGGATCAGATGCCGCACGTCTTGACCCTGGTCGAGCAGTTCTGGCACAAGGTTCCTGGCGGCACCGCGCAAGCGACTGAGCGAACTCTGGCCGCCCTTCTCGATCGCAACGAGTTCACCGCCACCGGTCTGGCCGCCGCCCACCGGCCTTGCGTCGATCGTCGCGACGGCGGCCAAGACGGTGCCCTTCGGGTGCCCGACGGGTGTCGACTCGTCCACCATCGCCTTCCCCGGCCCGTTCTGTACGAGTCGTGGCTCAGGCTGGGACGCCCCCGGGTCGATCGCCTGCTCGGCCCCGATTCGCTGTTCTGGGCCTCGAGTCTGATTGTGGCGCCGTGCCGGCGGCCGGTGGTCTCCACGGTGCATGACCTCGACTTTCTCGACCATCCCGAGTTCCTGACGGCCCGGGGCCGACGCTTCTTTCCCCTGATGTGGGACGTGGCCAGGCGCCGTTCGGATCACTTCGTCTGCCCGTCGGTTGCCGTTGCCGAGCAGTGTCGGGCCAGCGGCGTTCCCGATGAACTGGTCTCGGTCGTGCCCTGGGGTGTGGATCAACCCCTCGTCGCCGCCGATGACGCCAACGCTGTGCTGGCCCGGTCCGTGCCGTCGCTGCCTGCCAAGTTCGTGTTGCTGGTCGCCCCCGACAGCCCGCGCAAGAATCCCGAAGGCTGCGCCGCAGCCCTGGCGGCCACGGACTGCCCGGCGGTCATCGTCGGATCGATGCCGGAGGGGACGCACGACCCGTTCGCCACGCTCGGGTCCCCGGTCGTCCGCCTCGGCCCCGTCGATGCCCGAGTGCTCAGCGCCCTCTACCATCGGGCGACGGCCCTGCTGTTCCCGTCGCACCGGGAGGGCTACGGCCTCCCCGTCGCCGAGGCCATGGCCCACGGTCTCCCGGTCGTCACCTCCCGCGGAACCGCCACCGAGGAGGTCGCCGCCGGCGCCGCCTCGCTCATCGATCCGCTCGACCATTCGGACATCGCGGCCACCCTCGAGCAGGTCCTGAACGACGACGCCGCGCGTCGCTCGATGGTGGCCAAGGGCCTGGACCGCGCCGCCGAGTTGACCTGGGAACAGACGGCGAAGGGGTACAGCGAGATCTTCGGAATGGTGCTGTGATGGGAGAGCGGTCCGCGGGACAAGGCCGAATGCCGGCGATCGGTCTGAACCTCACCTGGCTGGTCCCGGGTGTGGTCGGTGGATCCGAGGAGTACACGATCAGGCTGCTCACCGGCGTCGGTCTGCTCGCCGGCTCGAGCCACTCGCTGCGGGTCTACGGGCGCCGTGAGCTGTTCGAGCGGTACCCGGAGCTGACCAGAGGTCCGTTTGTTGCCGTTGTCATGCCCGGGCGACGTATCTCCAAGCCGCAACGGATCGCCATGGAGCGAACCTGGTTGGCTCGGGTCAGCGTTTCCGATGCGATCGTCCACCACATGGGCGGTACCGTGCCGTTCGTCCGACGTCGCCCTTCGAGCCGCCAGCGGGTGGCGGTGACGATCCACGACCTCCAGCCGATCGACCTTGCCCACAATTTCTCGGCGGTCAAACGAACCTGGTTGGGGCGGTTGATCCCGTTTGCCGTGGATCATGCCGATCTCGTCGTGTGCCCCAGTCGGTTCACCGCCGAACGCATCATCGCCCGCTTCGGCGCCGACCCGTCGAGACTTCGAGTGGTGCAGCAGGGTTACCACATCGACCCGCAGGCCGATTGGGCCGCGCCGTCACCGGATCTCGTCGACCGGCTCGTATCGCGTCGCTTCGTGCTCTATCCGGCGATCGCCTATCGGCACAAACGGCACCGCGATCTGATCGATGCGCTCGATCGCCTTCCCGATCGCCTGGCCGACATCGACATCGTGTTCTGCGGCCGACCCGGCCCGGAGTCCGAGCGGCTGCGGGAGCAGGCGTCCGCAGTGGGGCTGACCGACCGTGTTCATGTTCTCGGACGGGTGCCCGAGGCCGATCTTCACTGGCTCTACCATCACGCCCTGGCCCTCACGTTCCCCTCGGAGTACGAGGGTTTCGGAAACCCGTGCCTGGAGGCGATGGCCCGCGGTTGCCCCGTGCTCGCCTCGAACGCCACGGCGTTGCCGGAGGTCCTCGAGGA
>JAOUGG010000695.1 GCA_029857855.1 Acidimicrobiia bacterium
TTTGGGGCACACAGGCTGACAACGGTCAGATCGAAGCGTTCCGAAGCGCCTTCTTCGAGGCCGGTCTGGGCTGACACCTCGTCCGGGAGGAAACGCAGGGCCCTGGAAAATCCGGGGCCCTGCCTGCTGAAGGGGATTTACCCCGGCTTTTCCACTGGCCGGTAGATTGAAACCATGAAAAATGGTGTGAAGACAGCGGTCCTGTTGGCGGCACTGGCCGGCATCATCATGCTCTTCGGTTCCTTGCTCGGCCGGGGCGGCCTCACGATCGCCTTCATCATCTCGCTGGTGATGATCGGCAGTTCCTACTTCTTCAGCGACAAGTTGGCGATTCGCTCGGCCCGGGCGGTCGAGGTGACCCGCGAGCAGATCCCCCAGTACTACGAGCTCATGGAAGAGCTCACCGCACTCACCGACATGCCGATGCCCAAGCTGTACGTGTCACCGGAGCAGCAGCCGAACGCCTTCGCCACGGGCCGCGGTCCGAATCATGCCGCCGTTTGTGTGACCGAGGGTCTCCTGAAGACGCTGTCGTGGGGCGAGATACGGGGCGTGCTGGCCCATGAGCTGGCCCATGTCCGCAACCGCGACATCCTCACCGGCTCCGTGGCCGCCATGATCGCCACCACCATCAGCTACGCCGCCAACATGGCGATGTGGGGTGGCCTGACCGGTCGACGCCGCGACGAGAACGGCAATCCGATCATCCTGTTGGCCTTCGCGATCCTCGCCCCCATGGCGGCGGGCTTGATCCAGATGGCGATCAGCCGCAGCCGGGAGTTCGAAGCCGATCGCAGCGCTGCGCGCATGCTCAACGACGGCGAACCGCTGGCGTCGGCACTCGAGAAGTTGCACGGTTATGCCCAGCGCATCCCGTCGTCGGTCCCGCCCCCTCAGGCCAGCCACTACATCGTGAACCCGCTGGCCAACCGCAAGGTCAGCTTCTCCAAGCTGTTCGCCACCCACCCTCAGGCCGAGGATCGGATCGCCGCCCTCCGTTCCGGGGACTGGCGGAGCTAGGAAGAACGGTCGGCTAGTCGCGGAAGTTCTCGAACTGCAGCGGCTGGTCGAACTCCGCTTCCTTCAACCCGGCGATGACCTCCTGCAGGACGTCACGTTTCTTGCCTGATACCCGGACCTGATCGCCCTGGGTCTGCGACTGGATCCCCTTCAGCTTCAGGTCCTTGATGTGGCTGTTGATCTTCCTGGCCATGTCCGACGAGATGCCCGCCTTGAGCGAAACCCGCATCCGGGCCCGGCCGCCGGCGGCGTCCTCCATGTCGCCGAAGTCGAGCGACTTGAGGGAGATCTTGCGCTTGACCATCTTCTCCTCCAGCACCTGCCGGAAGGCGATGAGGCGATCCCGGCTGGCCGATTCCAGGGTGATGACCATGTCCTTGTCGTTGAGGTCGATCGTGGAGTTGGTGTCCTTGAAGTCGAAGCGGTTGGACACCTCTCGGCTCGTCTGATCAACGGCGTTGCGAACCTCTTGCATGTCGATTTCGGAGACAACGTCAAAGCTAGGCATGGCAACCAACCTAGAGGATTCGACGGCCGATCCGGCCTTTTCGCCGGCTCGCCCGGTGCCCCGCCGACGATCCAAACTTCTGCGCAAAATCGGGCGACGATGGCGGCGGGAGACGGTACCCTGATCGTTCCTGGGTCGGTGCCCGAGTGGCCAAAGGGAGCGGACTGTAAATCCGCCGGCTTCGCCTACGTAGGTTCAAATCCTACCCGGCCCACGGTGTGAGCTCCGCAGGAGTTCACGGCCGCACTGCGGCTCGAGTTCCGCCCTTCGTGGCGGAACTCGTTCGCGTACGGGCCGGTCAGGGAGCGGCCGCGACCTCGGGCTCGTCGGCCATCGCCACCTCGGCCGCCTCCTTGACCGCGAAACCAGCTAGGACGAACGCGGCGAGCGGATCCGCCCACCACCAGCCGACCGTCCAGTTGAGCGCCAGGGCGGTCAGGATGCCGGTGGCGAGCCAACCGTCCAGATAGGTCAGGTTGGCCTCGGCGAGAAACGGTTCGCTGCCGAGTTCGAGACCGATTCGCTTCTTCCAGCGGGCCAGGGTGAACATGACCACGGCCGTCACGGCCAGGTAGGCGATACCGAGCGGTGACGCAGCGGCCACATCCTGGGCGAGCAGCGATCGAATTGCGTTGATCGCCAGGTAGACGCCGAGCATGGCGAACGCCCCGGCGACCAGGCGGAGGGCCAACCGGTCCCGCCCCGTCGTTCGGGTCGAACGCAGATGCCACAACACCACGAGCGAGGCGAACACCTCGATCAGCGAATCGAGACCGAAGGCGACGAGAGCGAGGGAGCCGGCGGCCAGCCCGAGACCGACGGTGATGAACACCTCGATCATGTTCCAGGCGATGGTGGCCTGCTGAAGGCGGCGGGCGGTCCGTGGGAGATTGCTCACCGTCATGGTCTAGCAGTTGCGCCGCCGTCGTCAAACATTCATGAGTCGAGTCGGGAACCAGGCCGCTCGGGCGGTCGTCCAAGGGGACATGAAGAACCATGCATCCACTCTCGCCACGGTGTTCACCCTGGCCCTGGCTCTCCTCCTGCCCGTCGCCTGCTCCGATGACGAGACCACCGTGGCCGACGGTGCCGCCGACAACTCCGACGATGGCGGCAGCGATCAACTCCCGCTCGGGGGAGGCCCCTATCCGGTCGGATCGCTGGAAGTCACCATCACCCATCCCGACGCCGAGGCGGTCGCCTACACCATCAGCTGCCTGGGCGACACCGCCACCATCACACCCCAGGTCGATGAGCTCGACGAGCAGACCGCCTGCACGGCCCTGAACGACGATTCG
>JAOUGG010000696.1 GCA_029857855.1 Acidimicrobiia bacterium
CGACGACATGCTGGCCGACGAGGCCGTCGAGGCAGTCATCGTCGCCACGTCCGACGCCTTCCACGTACCGGCAGCCCGGCGGGCGCTGGCCGCGGGCAAGCACGTGTTCTGTGAGAAGCCGCTGGGAGTGACGGTCGAAGAGGTCGAGGGGCTGCGGGCCGACATCGAGGGCACGGGCCTGGTGCTCCAGGTCGGGCACATGATGCGTTTCGATCCCGGCATCCAGTCGGCCCACACGTTCATCCAGGAGGAGATGGGCGAGATGCTGGCGCTGAAGGCCTGGTACTGCGACTCCACCCACCGCTACACCATGACCGACGCCCTTCAGCCCGTGACCCGGACCGGCGCCGACGCGCTTCGACCGTCCGGTGATCAGAAGACCGATCTTCGCCGCTACAACCTGCTCGCCCACGGCAGCCATCTCGTCGATCTGGCCCGCTACCTCGGCGGCGCGATCCGATCGGTGCGCGCTCGCCTCCTCGAACGCCACGGCGCCATGTGTTGGTTCGTCGATGTCGATTTCGACAGCGGTGCTCTTGGCCACCTCGATCTGACCGTGCCGGTTCGGATGGACTGGCACGAGGGCTTCCAGATCTATGGGCAAAACGGCAGCGTGGTGGCTCGGATCCACAACCCCTGGTTCTACAAGTCGAGCGAGGTCGATATCTTCCGCGAGGCCGACGGCTCCTACCACCGGGTGCTGGGGGCCGACGGCCACTTCTACCGCCGCCAGATCGAGGACTTTGCCAGGGTGATCCGGAATGGCGAGGCGGGTGAGCCGGAGGCCATGAACGGTGCCTCGATCGACGATGGGGTCGCCTCGATCCGAGCCCTGGTCGCCATCCGCCGGTCGGCCGAATCCGGCAAGCCCGTCGACCTGGCCGACGTGTCGGGTCCGGTCTAGGAGGCTCGGCTCCTCCGATGGCCTCGCATCCAGCCATGTATCCCACGATGTATCCCGCCATCTTCTCCCGCACCTACCCGAGCCAACAGGTGACCGAGGTGTTGCAGGCCATCCACGCCGACGGCTTCCGCGGTGCTCAGATGAACCTGTCGAGCTTCGGCATGTCAAGCCTGCCCGATCGCCTGGACGAGGCGACACTGGCCGAGGGCCGGAGCGAGGCGGCCCGTCTTGGTCTCACAATGGCCGCGCTCTCGGGCACCTACAACATGGCCCATCCCGATGAGGCCGTGCGTCGGTCCGATCGGCCTCGCTTCATCAACGTGTTACGGGCCGCCCGGGCGATCGGGGCTCCGATCGTCACGCTGTGTACCGGTACCCGGCACCCCATCGACAAGTGGGCCGCCCACCCCGGCAACAACTCGGCCGCAGCGTGGGCCGACCTGCGAGTCGAGCTCGACTGGGCGCTGAACGAGGCCGCCGCCCACGGCCTCATGCTGGCCGTCGAACCAGAACCCGGCAACGTGGTGCGAGACGCCGCCGTGGCCAGGAGGTTGCTCGACGAGGTGGGAGCCGACCATCTGAGGATCATTCTCGACGCCGCCAATCTGATCGGTTTGCCAGGGCTCGACCGTCAGGCCGACATCGTCGCCCAGGCCGTCGACCTGCTCGGCCCGTCGGTGGTCCTGGCCCACGCCAAGGACATCGACCCGACCGGCCGGGTCGTTGCCCCCGGGCAGGGGGCAATCGACCTTCCTGCGTTCGTGTCGGCCCTGGTCGCCGCCGGATTCACCGGACCACTGGTCGGCCACGGCTTCGAGGTCGACGACACCGCCCTCGCCGGACGGGTTCTCGGCGATCTGTGCCGGATCCGGCCGTGATCGCACCCGCCGGACGGTTCGAACCGTCACGCCGAAAGAAAGCGAAACCGCGCGTTTCCGCGCGGTTTCGCTTCCCTTCACCCGGGCCGCAGCCCTTCAGTACGCCAGAGGGCTAACGGAGCAGGACGAGATCCTCGGCCGCGGCCCGCAGAACACCCTGACCGATCCAGGGCAGCGTGCCGAGCACGATCGTGGCCGCAACAGCGATGAAGATCGCCGCCATCGCCGGACGGGGCAGCCGGACATGGTCGGGGGCTGCGACCATCTCGACGTCGGCGTCGGCCTCGAGTTCGGCGTCGTCTTCGGTGTCGGACTCGGTGATGGCGTGGGCCACGGCGACACCGGTGTCGGCCATGTACATGGTCACGACGACCCGAAGGTAGAGCACGGCGGCCACGACCGCGGCCAGCATGGCCACAGCGGCCAGCACGTAGGAGCCGCCGTTGGCGGCGGCGATGATCACCCGGAACTTGGCCAGGAACCCGGAAGTGAACGGCACCCCGGCCTGGGCGAACAGCATCACGGCCATCAACCCGGCGAGCAGTGGTTGGGACTTCGACAGGCCCCGGTAGTCGTCGAGCGAGTGGGCGCCGTCACCTCGACGGCCGGCGACGGTCAACACGCCGAAGCTGCCGATCGTCATGAGCGCGTACGCCAACAGGTAGAACAGCAGCGCCTCGGCCCCGCCGAGCGAGCGCCGGAGGCCGTCACCGGTGGCGGTGAACCCTTCGGCTCCCCCGGCCAACGCCTCGACCGCCACCAGCATGAATCCGGCGTGGGTGATCGACGAGTAGGCCAGCATACGTTTGACGTTGGTCTGTGCGACCGCCAGGAACGATCCGACCACGAGGCTGGCGATGGCCAGGATCGAGATCACGGGCCGCCAGTCGGCGTGGTAGTAGCCGAGCCCGCCCCAGAACACTCGGACCAGACCGGCGAAGCCGGCGACCTTCACCGCAGAGGCCATGAACGCCACCACCGGCGTGGGTGAGCCCTCGTAGACGTCGGGTATCCACATGTGGAATGGAGCGGCCGAGACCTT
>JAOUGG010000697.1 GCA_029857855.1 Acidimicrobiia bacterium
TTGGCCGTCCGGCAACCAAGGTTCTGCGTTGGCGAGCATAAGTGTCTACATTAGGCGTGTGTTCACCAAAGTCTTGATTGCAAATCGTGGTGAGATCGCGGTCCGTGTGATTCGGGCCTGCCAGGAGATGGGGATCGCCACGGTCGCCGTGTATTCCGAGCTCGACCGCGACGCGCTCCACGTCCGACTCGCCGACGAGGCGTTCGCCCTCGGCGGGCAGACCGCGGCTGAAAGCTACCTGAACACCGACGCGATTCTCGACGCCATCGAGCGGTCGGGGGCCGAGGCCGTGCATCCCGGCTACGGCTTCTTCTCCGAGAACGCCGACTTCGCCCGGGCCATCACCGACCGGGGGGTCGCCTTCATCGGCCCGCCGCCCGAGGCCATCGAGGTGATGGGCGACAAGATCAGCGCCCGGGCCGCGGCCGAGAAGGTCGACGTGCACGGCGTGCCCGGCAACACGGAGTTCCTGTCCGATCCGTCCGAGGTCGAGACCTTCGGCACCGAGCACGGCTGGCCGGTGGCCATCAAGGCCGCGTTCGGGGGCGGAGGCCGGGGTATGAAGGTCGTGGCCACGGCCGCCGATGCGGCCGATGCGCTGGAGTCCGCCCAGCGGGAGGCCAAAGCGTACTTCGGTCGTAGCGAGTGCTACGTCGAGCGCTACCTCACCAAGCCCCGCCACGTCGAGATACAGGTGCTGTGCGATCAGCACGGCAACGCCGTCTACCTCGGGGCCCGCGACTGCTCGGCCCAGCGCCGCCACCAGAAGCTGATCGAGGAGGCTCCGGCCCCCGCCATGCCCGACGAGATCTACCACGCCATGGGGCAGGCCGCGGTCAAGGTGGCCAAGGGCTGCGACTACACCAATGCCGGCACCGTCGAATTCCTCTACGAGGACGGCGAGTTCTACTACCTGGAGATGAACACCCGCCTCCAGGTTGAGCACCCCGTCACCGAGATGGTGACCGGCCTCGATCTGGTCAACCTCCAGATCCGGGTGGCGGCCGGCGAGAAGCTGCCGTTCACCCAGGACGACGTGACCCTCACCGGGCACGCCATCGAGGTCCGGATCAACGCCGAGGACCCGGCCGACGGGGCGTTTCTCCCCTCCCCCGGTCGTATCACCGGCCTCACTCCGCCCTCCGGGTACGGCACCCGCTGGGACGGCGGCTATGAGGCCGGCGACGAGATCAGCCAGTACTACGACAACCTGGCCGGGAAGCTCATCTGCTGGGGCGTCGATCGTGACACTGCGATCGCCCGAACCCTGCGCGCCCTGCGCGAGTTCCGCATCGCGGGCGTGAAGACCACCATCCCGGCCGACATCGCCATCCTCGATCATCCCGACTTCGCCGCCGCCACCCACTCGACCAAGTGGGTCGAGGAGGTCCTCGACCTGTCCGGCGTCGGTCAGGAGTCACCGACCCCCGCCACCGAATCCGACGGCGACTCCGAACCCGAGGAGAAGGTCCGCCGCGACGTCGACGTCGAGGTCAACGGCAAACGATTCAGCGTGTCGATGTGGGTCCCGGAATCGGCGATGGCAGCCACGGCAGCAAAGCCGGCCGCTCGGAAACCAAAGCGCCGGGCCTCGGGCGGCGGAGCCGTCGGCGGCAGCGGTTCCGGTGAGGTGGCCGTGCCGATGCAGGGCACGGTCGTGAAGGTTCTGGTCGAGGTGGGCGACGCGGTGGAGGCCGGGCAGACCGTGATCGTGCTCGAGGCCATGAAGATGGAGAACAACGTGGCCGCCGAGAAGTCGGGGACGGTCAAGGAGGTCCGGGTCGAACCGGGTCAGTCGGTGAGCGGCGGCGACGTCGTCGTCGTGATCGAGTAGACGACGTCGAGGATCGCCTGGGTGGTGGCCGACGCGTACTGCTTGTCGTGGAGCAGCGCTATGTGGACAGCGCCGTCGACCACACGGTGTGTGCTGTTCGACGACAAAGTCGTCAAGAGGTGCTGATCACCCATCCACTCGGCGCTGCTCCCGCTTCCGGCCGTGAGAACGACGAGAGGCTTGCCGGCCAGGCCAACGAGAGCTGCAGCCTCAACCCTCGAATTGTTGGCCTGAACGAATTCATCGATTGTGCTTCGCACGTGGCTTGGCGTGGCCCCACTGGCTCGTGCCACGTCGCGTGACGGCGCCGGGAGGCTGTCATAATCCATCTCGCTGATCAAACGCCCCAGACCAAATCGAGCCGAGGATGAAAGAAGGGCCGAGACTCGATCCATCAACTCAGAGCCGCTCTCGCGCTGTGAGGTGCGTGCGGGGATCGCCGCCGATTCGGGTGCAGTCGAGTCGATCAGCACCATCCCAGCGACATCGTCGGGGTAAAGGGCGGCGAACGTGAGAACATAGAGGCCGCCGAACGAATGGCCACCCAACACATAGGGTCCCGGAATGCCCCGCGTTCCAGCAATGTGTGGAGGTCGGTGGCGACCGCCGTGGCATCCTGTGGGACGTCAGCAGGCTCGCTCCGACCGCGGCCGGCGCGGTCATAGACGCACACCCGTGTGGCTCGTGCCACCTCCGGTTCGATCCATCCGAATGCTGACGACGTCTCGCCTGCACCTGGTTCGAGCACCACCGTGGGACTACCGGAGCCGGTGCATCGGAGATACAGCATATGCCCACCTACGTCGATCGACTGGCCAATCATGGGATAGCCGTTGGTGTCCGACAGTTCACCGACCGTCTCGTAGGCGCCTCCAAGTGAGGCAATCAACAGCACTGCAAACACCGGGTAGAGCAACCACCTGCTTCTGCTGGGTAGCTGTGGGCGGCAGCGAATGACCATCCAGAGGACGAGCACCAGCAACGCAGG
>JAOUGG010000698.1 GCA_029857855.1 Acidimicrobiia bacterium
GGGGCACCGGCACCGTCGATTCGCGATCCAGTGGAACGGTTGCCGCACGGCCACTAACATCGGCCCAGGCGTGGTCGGAAACCCGACCCGGACCAGGTTGCCGGTCGGGTCGCACATCCAAGAACGGGGTGATGGTGAAGCCGTTCCGACTCAACCACAACGGAAAGCTGGTTTTCCCGTCGAGCATCTTCGTCGAACTCGATTTCTCGATCATCACCGATCTCGACCACCTCCGGGCCATCGTCCGTCGCGACTTCGAGGTGAAGGCTCCCACCGGTACCGAGATCGCCGAGAAAGCCTCCGTCGATGGGTATCGCGATCGTTTCGAACTGCTCCGGGATCTTGGGCTGCACCTGTTCTGGGCCAACCGGTTTGCCCTCCTCATGTACGACAAGCGGCCGACCCGATGGCGTGACGTCCCCCGAACACGTGACGACGTCTTCGTGCCGATCATGGCCCGGTGGGCCGATCGCCAGGACCGCACCGATGCGGTGGCCGAAGCATGGCGGCACCTTCCGGCTCGATGGAACGACGCCACGGAGTCGGATCTGTTCGACACCCTGTTTGACGTGTTCTCCAACAAGCTCTACCTGGCGGCCGAGCTTCCCCCGATCAAGGCCACCATCGCCGAGGCGCTGGCCGACGAAGCGGCTTTGTGTACGGTGCTCGACGAGTTCGATCCGGACCACCGACGGTATTCGGTCGACGAGATCTTCGATGTGAGCGAGTCCCAGCCCGAGCTCGAGTCGCTCCGCCGGTGGACGATGGTGCTCCACAATCAGCATCCGTGGGACCGGTCGAAGGCCCGCCTCGCCTCGCCGTCGGATCTGCGGCCCGACGACGTCGTCGTGGTGTTTCATCCGAGGAACCGTGACGTCCTCGACTTCATCAACCGGGTGAAGGAAGGCCGATCCCTGGCCGGGCGACAGGACCAACCGGATCCGCCCGTCGACCCGATCCGGCCGCTGCCGCCGGTCGTGGTTCCGACGTCGACGCCGGTGCAGCCCAGGGTGGAGTCGCTGGCCGTGCGCAAGGGGGAGGTGGTCTGTTCCAATGACGACGTGGTCCGCAACGCCCCGCCGTCGTGGTCGCCGATGAGTGCGGACGAGATCGTGGCCAAGACGGGGATCGAGCGGCGGCGCTACACCGAGGAGTCGCTCGAACACATTGCCTTGGAGGCGGCCCGGGCGGCGCTGGCCCACGCCGGTCGAAAGCCGGCAGAGATCGGCGCCGTGCTGGTGTGCTCCTGCACCTCGAATCGGTTGATCCCGTCGATGGCGTGCTGGATCTCCGGTCAGCTCGGCATCACCCAGACCCACGCCTCGGCCGACATCGTCGCCGCCTGCGCCGGTTTCCCCTACGGCATGGCCGAAGCGATCCGGCTGCTGCGGGAGGTGGAGCGACCGGTGCTGTTGGTGATGGCCGAGAAGTTCTCCGACAAGATCGGCAGCGCCAGACCGTCGCGCATGATCTTCGGTGACGGGGCCGCGGCGGTCGTGGTGGCCCCGGCGCCCGACGGTGAGCGGGGCGACGTCGAGGTGGTGCAGACCTACGCCAGCGGTCCGTTCAGCGAGGTCAACTCGATCATCTGGCCCAACCACGATTTCGATCACGACATCACGGTCTACGGCCCGGAGGTTAAGGCGCTGGTCAAGCGCTATCTCGATCAGATGGTGGGTGAGCTGACATCGCTGCCGCCGATCGGCTCGGCTGACGGTGGCGGCGGCGCCGCGGCGAGCGCCTCGCTGATGGATGACATCGAGATGATCATCCCCCATCAGGCCAACAAGACGATGATCATCGACATCGCCGAGCCCCAGGGGATACCGGCCTCGCAGATCTACTTCAATATCGCCGAGGTGGGCAACGCCTCGGCCGCCAGCATCCCGATCGCCATCTCCGATGCCGTGCACGAGGGTGCCGTTTCGAAGCCGTCGCTGATCTTCGCCCCCGGCTTCGGTGCCGGTGCGGTCGGCGGCTACGTCGTCCTGACGATCGACCCGGCCGTGGTGGCCCCGGAGGTCACGGCGGCGGCTCCGACGGTCGCCGTCTCCCCTGATCGGATCACGGACGGCGGACCACACTCGTCGATGGAAGACGTCGAGGCGGCGTTCGGCGGGTGATCTCGTGATCCCAGCGTTTCTCCTCCCCGACCGGTCACGCCCGACCCGACTCAACCACAACAGTCCACCAACCAAGGAGAACAACACATGACACTCGACGGCAAAGTCGCACTGGTAACCGGTGGCACCCGCGGAATCGGCGCCGCCATCAGCGAGGCGCTGGCCGCCGAGGGCGCCCAGGTGGTGGCCGGCTGCACCAGCAAGGACAAGGCCGCCGCCTTCTACGAGGCGGCTGACGCCAAGGGTCTGGCCATCGATGTGGCCGAGGGAAACGTCGGTGTGCCCGAGGACTGCGAACGGGTGGTCAACGAAGCCGTCGAGACCTTCGGCCGGCTCGACATCCTGGTCAACAACGCCGGCATCACCGTCGACCGCACGGTGCGCAAGATGACCGTCGAAGACTGGCACGCCGTGCTGCGGGTGAACCTGTCGGGCACGTTCTACATGTGCAAGTCGGCGCTCGAGTATCTGGTGGCGTCGGGAGCAGGGCGGATCATCAACATCAGCTCGGTGATCGGTGAGACCGGCAACTTCGGCCAAGCGAACTACGCGGCATCGAAGTCGGGGCAGTTCGGTCTGACCAAGTCGCTGGCTCTCGAGTACGCCTCCAAGGGCGTCACCGTGAACGCCATCACCCCCGGCTTCATCGACACCGAGATGATGCAGGCCATCCCGGAGGCCATTCGGGAGCAGATCG
>JAOUGG010000699.1 GCA_029857855.1 Acidimicrobiia bacterium
GTTCTCGACATGACGAAATTCGCAGCCACCTTGGTCGAGGCGTGGGCGCTCGAACGAACATCGGCGTCGAACTCACCGTGGACATGAACTCACCGTGGACGTGAACTCACTGTGATTGCTCGCGGGGCAGGGCTCGAACCTGCAACCCCCAGATTCAAAGTCTGGTGTTCTGCCAGTTGAACTACCCGCGATCGGGTGGACGGTGACGGGCCATCTCCGACCGACTCCGACCTCCTCACGCTAGCGCTCTTTGCCGTTGCTCACCCTGATTTGGCACTCGGCATCGGCCAGTCGATGGTCGTGCGACACCACGATGCGACGCCACTGTGCGACACCTCTGTTGCGATCCCCGATTTCTGAGCTCGCCGAGTGTCGAGCTCGAAAGATTCCGTTAGCCTTCCAAACCTCATGGGATCGTTGATCAAAAAGCGACGCAAGCGTATGCGCAAGAAGAAGCACCGCAAGCTCCTGAAGCGCACCCGCGTCCAGCGCCGAAACAAGAAGTAGTCAACTCTCGCCTTCGGGGCCTGTCAGGCGTCGAACTGGGCGGTCGCCCGGCCATCATGGCCGGGCGTATTTTCGGTTTTCGCCCGGTCGCCTCGATCAACGGTCCGGCAGACCACACGTCCCGCCCCCGGATGGTCGCCTTCCACGAACCAGGTCGACCCGCTGCCCGCGAGCCGGGGCCGCCGCCCTGTCGCTTCGGCCAGCTCATCGCGCCATCGAGCCAGTTCGGGCATCACGTGCAGCGCCGCAGGCTCCAGGTCGTTGCCGGCTTCGCCCGTGGGCCCGCCGAGCTCGTCCCACGCCCGGTAGATCGCCCCGGTGGGGCAGGCCAGTGGCGGGGTCACCAGGGTGAAGATCAGCGGCACGAACGGCAGCGGTCGAACGACCTCGCCCATCCCCTCGACGATCGCCCGTCCGCCGACGGTGCAGAACGCCACGTCGGCCCCGAGACCGGCGGCCGCCTCCAGATCGTCGAATCCGGCCCATCGCAGGATGGCTCCGGCGTCGGACGAGCCGCCGCCCAGCCCGGCCTGGGACGGTATTCGTTTCGTCAGACGGATGGCGGCGGTCCGTCCGACCAGACCGAGCGCCTTGTTCACCAGATTGTCGGGCCCGGTGGGAATGTCGTCACCCCCTCCGATCACCGTGAGTCCGGAACCACCGGGGGTGAGCTCGAGCGTGTCGTGGAGGTCGAGTGTGACCATCTCGGCCCGAATCAGATGGAGCCCATCCGGTCGTACGCCGGTGACAGCCAGCGAGAGGGTGAGCTTTGCCGGCGCTCGCAGCACGACGGGGTGGCCGCCGTCGCCGGCACCGGGTCCCTCCGTCGTCTCGGCGCTACCGTCACCGGGCTTCACGATCCCAGACTAGGAGGCATCCCGCTTCCCGGGTGCGACCGTTGCGGTCAGACGCAGCCAGCGGTCGAGGTCGAGCTCCTCGGGCCGCTGGGTGGGGTCGATCCCCGCTGCCGCCAACTGGTCGACGTCGGCCACGCCGGCGAGGCTCTTGCGCAACATCTTCCGCCGCTGCCCGAATGCCGTACGGACAAGGTGGCGGAATCGGGTGAACTCGCGGTCGGTTGCCCCGCCGACCTGGGGTCGGCGCCGGATCTCGACGAGGACCGACTCCACGTTGGGTCGGGGCAGGAACAGATCGGCCGGGACCGAGCCGACGATACGGGCCTCGGCCCAGTAGGCCAGCAGCACCGACGGTATCCCGTAGGTTCGGGAGCCGGGTCGGGCGACGAGTCGCTCCCCCGCCTCCCGCTGCACCATGACCACCCACCGGTCGAGTTGAGGCTGTTCGGCCAGGAGATCGAGGATGAGCGGAGTGGCGATGTTGTACGGCAGGTTGGCCACGACGGCCCATCGATGGTCGCCGAGCACCGACGCCCAGTCGAGCTCCCGCACATCGGCGTTGATGATGGTGAGACGGCCCGTCTCCTGGTGGTGACCGACCTGATCGGTCAGCGCAGGGATCAGGTGACGATCGATCTCGACGGCCACAACCCGCGCGCCGGTCGCGCACAAACCTGCCGTCAACGACCCGAGGCCGGGGCCGATCTCGAGGACGTGATCATCGGGTCCGACACCGGCCAGTCGCACGATCTTGTCGACCATGCCCTGATCGCAGAGGAAGTTCTGGCCGAGGGCCCGGCTCGGGCCGAGATCGTGCGCGTCCAGCAGCTCGCGGATCCGGGTTCGTGACACCGGTCGGCCCGACGGCACCACCGACCCGGTCAGCCCGCCGCCGGAACGGCCTGCGGCGGTTCCAGTGCAAGCGCGGCCATCGTGTTTGTTGTGGTTGTCGCTGCGAACTCTTCCACCGGCGCCCCCCGAAGCCCGGCCACGAACTCGCCGACCAAGGCGACATTGGCCGGCTGATTCGGTTTGCCCCGGAACGGGATGGGCGCCAGGTAGGGCGAGTCGGTTTCGACAAGGATCCGCTCGATCGGAGCGTCGGCCGCGGCCGCCTGCACGTCCTGGGCCGATCCGAAGGTCACGATGCCGCTGAACGACAGGTAGGCACCACGATCGGTGGCGGCGACGGCCTCATCGGGACCGCCGGTGAAGCAGTGGAAGATGGTCCGCTCCGGCATGCCCTCCCGATCGAGAATGTCGAAGGTGTCGTCCCAGGCGTCGCGGGTGTGGATCACCAGCGACAGGCCTGTTTGGTGGGCCAGCGCGATCTGGCGGGCGAAGACGTCGGCTTGCACATCTCGGGGCGAGTGGTCGTAGTAGTAGTCGAGACCGCACTCCCCCACGGCCACGACGCCGGGTTTCGCCAGCAACTCGGCCAGGCCGTCAACGCC
>JAOUGG010000700.1 GCA_029857855.1 Acidimicrobiia bacterium
TCTTCCTGCTGCATCACATGCCGGTGAAGACCGTGCTGTTCCTGGTCGGCGGCCTCATCGAGAACGAGCAGAACTCCGGGTCGCTCGACAAGTCCGGCGGTCTCGCCGCTCGAACCCCCCTCGTGGCGGCGCTGTTCGCCATCCCGGCGTTGAGCTTGGCCGGCATCCCACCCTTCTCGGGTTTCGTGGCCAAGCTGGCCGTGGTGTCGGCCGGGGTCGAACAGTCGTCCTCGGCCGTGGTGGCGGCCGCGCTGGTAGCCGGATTCCTGACCGTGCTGTCGATGAACAAGATCTGGATGGGCGTCTTCTGGGGCGAGCGCCCCGACGACGTCGAACCGATCCCGACGGCGGTCGGCAACCGCTGGCTGATGAGGGGTTCGACGGCGCTCGCGGTGGCGGCCACCCTGGCGATCGCGGCGTCCGCCGGCGCCCTGCTGGATCTGAGCGAGCGGGCCGCATCCGACCTGATGGACCCGGCCGTCTACATCGCCGAGGTACTCTCGTGATCGGCCGCGGTGTCCGAGCCGTGCTGACGGGCATGTCACCCCGGCGGGTGATGATGATCGTGTCCCTGGTGGCTTCGTGGTGCGTGCTCTGGGGCGCCGTCTCGGCCGCCAACATCCTGTCCGGCGCACTGGTCGCCCTCCTGGTCACGGCGCCGGGGTTGGGCGACGCAGTGACCGGGGGCATTCGCCTCGGGCCGCTACTCCGACTGACCTGGATCGTGCTCGTCGATCTCGTGAGGTCGACGGTTGTGGTCGCCGTGGAGATCCTTACCCCCGGTGATCACTCGTCGGAGTCGATCGTTGCCGTAACGGTTCCTCCCGATGCCCGCCGGCACATGCTGTTCTACACGGCGGCCATAACCATCACACCGGGCACGGTGGTGGCCGACACCGACATCGAGGCGGGAACGCTCTACATCCACCTGTTGCACGACACCGATGTAGCCGCCACCGACGCCCACGTCCAGCGCCTGGCCGAGCTGGCCCGCCGAGCCTTTCCGCCCGGCGCCGACCACGACCCGGTCCCCGTCGCCGATGCCGTGGGTGACCAGTCATGATCACCGTCGCCCTGCTCGCCTTCGCCTTCGCCGGGCTGTGTGGCGTCTACCGGCTGCTGAAGGGCCCGTCGTTGCCCGATCGGATCATGGCGCTCGATCTGCTCCTCACGTCGCTGATGGGAGCGGTCGTCATCGACGCCGTCCGCCGCCAGGACACCAGCTACCTCGTACTCCCGGTGGTCCTCGCCATCATCGGCTTCACCGCCACCGTGGCGGCCGCGAGATTCGTCGAGGACGAGGAACGGTTCGGAAGTGGGGCTGTGAATCGATGACGGTGGTGGCCCATTTCCTTCTGGTGTTCGGCGGCCTGCTCGCCGTCGTCGCCGGCGTCGGTGCCGTTCGGTTCTCCACCTCCTACGCCAGGATCCATGCCGCCGGGATCGCAAGCCCGATCTCGTTTCTCGTCGCCGGGCTCGGAGGGATCATCGAACTCGACCTGGTCGGCGCCGGCTACATCGTGATCGCCGCGCTGGCGATGCTCGTCACGCTGCCCATCGGAGCCCACCTCCTGTGCCGGGCCGTTCATCGAGCCACCGACAACGCCCACCTCCGCATCGATGATCTCACGGCCGCGGAACACCGACGAGAACCCAACGAGACCTGATCCATCGAACGTCGCCGCGGCCCGCCGGTGGGGGACGGGGTCCGGAGATTCTAGAATCAGCGCACCGGTGAGCGACTATGCCCCGCCCGCTGCCGAAACCACCTGGAGGCTTCATGAACGACGTCCGGTCCGCACTCGCACTCAGCGCCAATGCCTACGACATCGCCGACCGGACCCACCATCAGAGGGTCCGGGCGATCGCCGACACGCTTCTCGCCGCCGGGCCTACCGGCGACGACCTGATCAGCCTCGGCAACGACGTGTCCCAGCCGCTTGATGTGCGGGTCGCCACCCGGGTGGCGGCGTCCAGACTGCGGATCACCGACGGGGTGCCACCGTTGTCCGTCGCCGTCGTCATCGCCATGTGGGGCGAGCAGCGCCGCCTCCGTCCTCCGAGCGACGACAACCCCACTGGAGAGGATTCCCTCCATGTCAAGCTGGACCAACTGGAGTGGTTGCTCGGCGACTCACCGGTCAACTGGCGTCTCCACGTGGTCGACGACGGTGATCCCGACGACTCCGCTGCCGTGGCCGCCGAGCGGGCCGCCCTGCATAGGTCCGGTGACCGGGTTACGGTGCTTCGCCTCGGCGACGTCGTTCCCGCCGATTCGGGTCCATTGGCCGGGCTGGCTTCGGTCGACGACTCGCGCAAAGGCGGCGCCATCGTGTACGGCGCAGCCACCGCGATGGCCGACGGCGCGGATGCCGTGATCATGACCGATGCCGACAACTCGGTCGATCTCGCTCAGATCGGACTGCTCATCGGTGGCCACGCCGACGGAGCCGATGTGGTGATCGGCGACCGTAAGAGCCCCGACTCGGTCCTCGTCAAGGCCGAGGCCCGCTGGGGTCCGGGCATCGTCGCCTTGCGGCACATGCAGCGGATGGTGGGCCGCCAGCTCTTCGATCGCGGACTGCGTGACACCCAGGCCGCATTCAAGCTCTATGGCCGCCGAGCGCTCGAACCGATTCTGGCCGCCCCGTCGACATACGGCTTCTCGTTCGACTCCGACTGGCTCTACGCAACGATCGCCTCCGGCGGGGTGATCACCTCCGTGCCCTTTGCGTTCATCGACTCGTTTGCCGAGTCGGCTTCGATCGCCCAGGGGCCGATGACGACCTGGGAGTCGTTGCTGCGGGGTCTGGTGG
>JAOUGG010000051.1 GCA_029857855.1 Acidimicrobiia bacterium
ACTTCGGAGCATGGCGCTGACGGCATCAGCTCGTTGATGCGAGCGCTCGGCCACACGGTTCGAGACGAACGCATCCGGAAAGCGCAGCTTCTCCATTTGGCCAGTGATTCCACGGATGCTTCGGCGAGCCAGACGGGTGGTCAGAATGGCCGCGCCGACGACGACGAGAATCTTCAGCGGCGTGCCCAGGAGCCAGGCCGTCGTCTCGGCGAACGACTCGTTGCCTGTCCATTCCCACAGTCGCTCGCACAACGGACCCTCGCTAGGGCACACGCCAGGCTCTTCGGAGATCGAGATGGACGTCGTGGGAGGGTTGTCGGATTCCTGCGCGAGCGCGCGCGTGGGCGCTACGGCGGACCACAGTGCCAATGTCAGGATCAGCAACCCGATGGTTCTCACGACCAGACGTCGACAACCTCGCTCAGCCCGACCGGGCACCGAGACGTCTACAAGATGAGGCGCCGCGTCATCGATGTCGCGATCCGGTTTCAACAATTCTTTTCCTCCAGCTGTTGATGACGAACTCACGAGGAAGCCGAGCAGAGCCCATCGAGGACGGCACCAGCAGCGGTCAGCACATCGGTCGGGACACCGACTTCGAGCAGCGCCGTGCCGGGCTGTTCTCCCCACCATCACACCACCAGGGCCCGGATCGGGCTATCCAGATTCGCCACCAAGCAGGCGCGTGCCGGCAACCCGGGTGCCACGACCGGCACGGTCAAGCGGTGGACAGCAGCGTCTGACTCGGCACCTCGTCGAACACGGCTCGATACCGCCCCGAGGTGCGACCGAGATGCGTCACCCCGAGTGAGCTGGCGATCCGCGTGACGGTCTACTCGCGAGCATCCGCCCGCAGCAACTCGATACGGAGCATGCTGAGCAGCCGATACTGAAAATACTGTGTCGGCGCCATGTCGAACACCTCCACGAACGCCTGACGGACACTGCTCTCCGACGCGTTCGCGGCTCGGCACAACTCGCTCATCGATGGCCGCGACGACCCCGGCGACTCGACGAACTCCGAACAGTCCGACTGACACGATCCTGCTCCTCTCGAGACGACGCGTCGCCACAGCCGGTCGACCGGCAATATCGGCCAATGCCCCGGCGGCGCTCCTCAACAACGCTGCCGACACCGGCCCGCGCTCGACCAAATCGGGTCGCGCCGTGGCGGCCCAAAGCCCAGCGACCAACCGCTCGGTCACCGGTCGATCCGGCACCGGTTCGACACAGCGCCGCAGGAGCAGTTCACCGACACCCAGCTCCAGGCCGGCGGTCGCAAGAGAATCGACGGGCACGCACAGCAGCGTCGCTGCGAGCCCCGACGGTTCATTCGCGGCGAACGTCGTACCCGGGGTGAACACGAAGAGCTGCCCCGCTGCAAGCTCGATCCCACACCACACCACACCCCTCCCGACACAGCCCGAGTGATCAAACCGAACACCACGAGCCCCTCGGGGATCTCCGTGGTAGCGGTCGCCGAGAACCCCATCCTGCCCAGGCGACGCAGCCTCTGAGTCCGGTCAGTGGTGCTTCACCATCGTCACGACGCTCACGATCATCACCCACGCCGGAAAGCGCGTCTCCCGGGCAGGGTGGGCGCCGAGGTGACGATCCGTCTTCTCGCGCGTCGACCTACCAGCGTCGACGACTTCGAGTTCGTCGAGACCGACGAGGTGATCGTCGATGTCGACGACTGCGGGTTCGTGAACAGATTCCTGGGCACCCGCAGCACCGGCGATCGTCACCGACGTCGACGATGCGCTCCCGGTCCGCCAGCGTCTCTACCTAGGCGGCAAGCGCCGACCTGCACGTTCTCGTCGATCCATGCAACGACGACAAGATCGGGTTCGTCTCGGTCCGGTCGTCGAGGATCGACATCGTCGACGATGTCTCCTGCTGAGCGTCGCCGACGGACCGGGTTCGCTCACACCGTGAGTTCCGTTCGTGGCGATTCTGGATAGCGGGAACAGCACGCACGCGGTTGCATGATCGGAGAAGACCAATGCGTCGGCAACGCCGGCCCGTGACAAGAAGACGAGATCACGAGCCGGCAAGGCGGTCACTCCCGGGCCAGCGCCCGTCGCCAAGACCGCGGTCGTGGCGGCAGCGGTGACACCCGGACGGCGTCGCCGTCGCCGAATCTGAGTCGGCGCGAGCTGGGGGCCTCACCTGCTTGTGTAGAGAGGGCAACGACATGATCTGGGCACTGCTGATAGTTCTCGGGATTCCATTCTGGTTCATTGTCGGGATCCTCGGCGCCATCTGGTGGAGTCGGCGCTCGTTCAAGCAACAACCGGGTGTGTTCGAGATTGCGATACGGGCAGACAACGCCACGAAGTGGCCGCGGCAGCTCGGCTACGGCCGGCTCGTACGTGATGTCCTCGTGATCAACCGCGGAGTGGCGCTCCTTCGCACGGAGATGCACGGTGTCGACATGGTGTCCGAGTTCGAGATCGGGGACGGCCCGAAGAAGCCGGTCGGGGCAGTCGGCCGCCTCATCGCGCTCGACGACGGCTCCCGACGTGAAGTCGCCGTCTCACCAAACGATGTCGCACTACTCGATGCAGTCAGTGCCGCGAACGCTGGCTCGAGCAACCAGACGACTGGTACTCAGTAGTCGGCCGGGAGCTCCGCACCGTCCAGTCGACTCGCGTCACTCGCGAATGGCCTCGGCACCCCAAGCCGTGACCACCCGCTCACGTCCGGCCCCTTGCCTCGAGGCCCCAACGGCATCAACAATCACGCTCGACAAGACCGCAGCTGGTCTTCCTACTCGCCGGCGCTGTCGTCGTTCATGTCACCGTCGGGAACGTCGCCGGCTGGCTCATTTGACCAACGTTCTGCTGCGGCTAGCGCCTGGCGGAGTGACCCAAAGAACTGTGGTCACCCGCGAAAGACCTTGTCCTCGCCGATGAGATCGACAAGCGCGGTGCGCCGCATCTGCTCGAGCGTATGCTCACTCGTTCTCTGAGCCCGCTGACATACCGCACGATCGCGAGCCAGGAAGGCAGGACTCGGCTGCGGAGGATCACCGTCGAGGTCGAAAAGATGAAGACCGCCTGCAGGCGCGGCGCCACCACGAGGATCATCGAACCACCGATACCTCCCGCCAGCGACGCCGATGGGGGGGTGACCGTTGCGGCATCGAGTTGCGTCATGGCCACCGCAGGAGCCGCCAATGCACCGACGCCGACGAGCCATACCGCCACGTACACGAGCCAGACCGCCACGTACACGATTCCAGAATTCAAGAACACGGTGGGCGAAGAAGCGGTCCTCGCGATCGCCGAGGCGACATCAGCCTCCGATCGAGCCCACCTCGTGCGGATTCGGCGGCAACTGATGACATCAGTCCAATCGCCTCGGCCATGGGCTCCACCGCCGAGATGATCTCGGCGGATCTGGATAGCGCGACCACTCTGCACCGCGGATCATGTTCATCTCGTCAGACCTCGATCGTTAGGACGCCAAGAATGACAGCAAGCAGTGACAGTGGGATCAGCCCGTGGGCTGCGGGAGAAGACGAGGACACGCGCATGCCTTCCGCAGGAACCCATCGACACCGCTGGGGTCCAATCGCAGTAATCGCGTTGTCTGCGACCCTGCTGCTTGCGTGCAGCAGTGACCCGAGTTCGCCGTCGTCGAGTCGCGAGCCGACGCAGCCGGTACCGGAGGAACCCGCACCAGAGGAACCACCAGCGGAAGAGCCCGCACCAGAGGAACCACCAGCGGAACCTGAGAGCGAGTCGTTGACGACAGAGGAGTGGGTGCTCGTGGTTCTCATCGGGCTACTGGTCCTCGCTGCCGTGGCGGGGATTGCCGCGCTGTTGTCTCGCCGCCCGAAGGGTCGGAGTAGCGACACGGCCTCGAGGCAGATGCTCCTCGACGACATCACGAGGAGCTGCCGCTCGGTCCACGACAGCTCGGTCTTCTCGGTACTTGAGGCGTCTGACCCGGTGGCGTTGCAGTCCGGATGGGTGGCGGCACAACGTCAGCTCGTCGACCTGGAGGGCCGCATCTCGAATCTCGCGGCGGGTCTCTCCGATCCCGCTGACCTGAGAGTGATACAAGAACTGGGTGCCTCCGTGGCTGGTGTTCGAGAAGCGCTGCAAACGAACGTCGGGCTCCGACTGGAATCACCGGCGTCCGGTCAAGCTGATTTGATTGAGGCGTCCAACCAAACGGTCCTGTATCGCAACGAAGAACTCGAGTCCGCGCTGCAACGCTCCACATCAGTATCTTGACGGCGGGAGGCACGGGCAACGTGATCAAGCCTGCTCGCTGGCTCGTCGATTACCAGCGCTCCTCGATCCCGAACGACACGGCTCTCCGGAGTCACCGTCTGGGCGCTACAGGTCATCCCGACCTCTACCTCACACTGACCGCCGACGTGTGTTACCTCGAGATCGGTGATGGCGTCGAGGCATACAGTTCAGGAGGCTTCATCCAACACGAGAGCCGGTGACCCGCAGATCGTCGAGGGCGGTCATCGAGGGGTGCAGGTCGAGCGCTCATTCCGGGCAAATCTGGATGATGCTGTATCCGTGGCACGCCGATGACGACGCCGACGGTCGCGAGTCTCGATGGTGCGACCGGGTGATCGTCCGGCCGCGAAAACATGCCCGGCGCCGACTTCGAAGGGACGCACAACCATGACCGGTCTCGACTCAGGCCTTCCGACAAGCGTGTGGACTCGCCTACCTCAAACGCGGCTCTGGACCATTCTGGCCGAGACCCACGCCATCTGGCGCGCTGATCGCGTCCCACGACTCGGCGCCGGCCTCGCGTACTACGGGTTGTTTGCCCTCGTGCCGCTGCTCGCCATCGCGCTCGCCATTGCAGGGCTGTTGTTCGAGACCCAGCAGGTGAGTGAGGCCCTCGGCCTGCGCCTCGCCGAGATTCTCGGCGAGGAGGTCGACACCGCGGCAATCGTCGCGCGAGCGGCGAGTTTCGTCGACGAGGGCGAAACTCAGGCCGGTTTCGGCGTCGCCGGGGTTCTTTCCATGCTCGTCGGCGGCTCGGTCTTCTTCCTGGCATACCAGGACGCGCTCAACGTCATCTTCCATGAGCCAGCGCGTGTGGGAGTCGAGTTCACCTTCCGACGGCGGTTTCGGGCTTCGCTAGTGGTTCTGTTGACCGGCACGGTGATCGCGTCGACGCTCGTTGTCCAGGCCCTGCTCGCTTTCATGAACACCTTGCTCCCGGACCTGATCGACGGCCCAGAGTTGCTCAGCGGCTCGGTAGGGATCGTGATTTCGACCGTTCTCGGCGCGCTGCTCCTGACCGTCCTCGTGCGGGCCCTCGTGTACGAACCCATCGGCTGGAGGCCCGCCCTTGTCGCCCAATCGGTCACCGCGCTGTGCCTTGCAGCTGGCGCGTTCGGTTTCGGGGTCTACGTGGACCGTGTCGCCACACAATCGCTGGCTGGCGCCAACACCGGCGTGTTGATCACGATCGTGTTCATCTATGTGGAGGCGCAAATCCTCCTCGCCGGGGGTGCACTCACGAAGACACTGAACTCCCGCCGGGTCGCCGTCGCCACCGAAACGACTCGCCCATCACCTGAAGACCCATCACCAGAAAGAGGTCACGTGTGACAACGACGCCTTGACCAACCACGCGACCGGTACTCAGTAGTCGGCCGGGAGCTCCGCACCGTCCAGTTGAAGCGCGTCACTCGCGAATGGCTTCGGCACCCCAAGCCGTGACCACCCGCTCACGTCCGGCCCCTTGCCTCGAGGCCCCAACGGCATCAACCATCACGCTCGACAAGACCGCAGCTGGTCTTCCTACTCGCCGGCGCTGTCGTCGTTCATGTCACCGTCGGGAACGTCGCCGGTCGGCTCATTTGACCAACGTTCTGCTGCGGCTAGCGCCTCGCGGAGTGACGCAAAGAACTGTGGTCACCCGCCAAAGACCTTGTCCTCGCCGATGAGATCGACAAGCGCGGTGCGCCGCATCTGCTCGAGCGCATGCTCACTCATCCCCTCGAGCATCAAGGTGTTGCCGGCCGCATGCAGGTCCCGGGTGTAGCGCTCGATGCTCCGGATGAAGGTGCTTCCCACCTCGTCTCTGTCGCGGAGACGAAGAATGACCACGGTCCCCGTGGCGTTCCCGATCTCTGGCAGCCTCTCGTCGAGCTCGTCGACGCCGGCGAAGAAGAGGCTCCCGACGGGCTGGAGAATGAGGACGTCGTTGCTCGGCAGTTCCGTGGGCGCCTCGGCCTCTGCGAAGAGGCCGTCATCTTGGAGGACGATCTGTTCCAATCGAACGGCCTCCGCTGACCGGAAGATGTACACCGCGACATGAGCAACGACGCCGATGGCAACCGCAATGTGGATCGGGGCCACAAGAGCGGCCGCGAAGGTCAGGACCATCACCGTCAGCGATGACTCGCCGGTGTTCCAGACGGTCTGGATCCGTGGCACGTTGATCATGCTGAAGCCGATGACGACGAGCAAACCGGCCAACGTCGGCATCGGGATCCTCTCGATGAGTGGCGCGACCAGAAGAACGGAGACGAGCGTGAAGACGCCGGTTGAGATGTTCGCCCACCGGGAGAGCCCACCCATGCTCTGGATGAGAATCGTGCCCGAGAGCGACCCTCCGACGGGGATGCCTCCAACGAAGCCCACCGCCACGTTTCCCGCCCCCTGGCCTCGAAAATCGCCCGATGGGTCGGGATAGTCCCCGTCTGGGTTCGGAACGCTCCCACTGACCCCCGCAGCCTGAACCAACGCGATGATGGCAATGGCTGCGGCGGGCAGCAGCAGGCTGGGGATCAGCGTCAGATCGGGCATGTTCAAACTCGGCACCGACCGCGGAATGTCGGTGCTGTCCCCAACCAACGCGACATCGAACGCTGAAACGGTGGCCACCACGATGGTCGTGAACACAACGCCGACCAGGAAGCTGTACTTGTCGAATCGGGTCCGATTGACAGCAACGATCACAGCAATCGTGAGCAGTCCGACGAGCAGGGTTGCCCCATCTATCTCCGGCCAGTTCAACACGGTGTCGATCGTTCGGGCCACCTTGTTGCCCTTGTCGCTCGCATAACCGGTCAGGTCGCCCACCTGACCGAGAATGGTCAGCACGCCCAGTCCACTGAGGAAGCCGACCATCACCGAGTTGGAGATGAAGCGCACCAGGAAGCCGAGCTTGAGAAAACCCAGCACCAACATGAACATGCCGACCAACAGGCTCAGCACCACGAGCCGACCGAGCTGGTCCTCGGGAGCTACATCGCCCAAGGCGTCGAATGTGGCCAACGCCGTCGCACCGGTGGAATCGACGTTCATGATCACCGAGCTCGTGAAGAGCGCCGCCACGGTCGTACCGGCGATCATCGAATAGACGCCGTAGATTGGATTCACCCCAGCAAGCAAGCCATTGGCGATTCCCCCCGGGATGCTCACGAGAGCCATCACGAGACCGGCTATCACGCTGCCAACGAACGTGTGCTTCGACACCCTCAGCCCGGTCACGGGCGATGCAGCATCAGCACGACGCTCACGATGAACACCCACGCCGGGAACATCAATCCGACCGGCTGGGCGACCAGCGGGACCACGAAGAGCACGATGCCGCTGATATACCCCACGATTGCGAGCCAGGAGGGTAGGACGCGGCTGCGCAGGATCACCGTCGAGGTCGAGAAGATGAAGACCGCCTGCAGGCGCGGCGCCACGACGAGGATCATCGAACCACCGATACCTCCCGCCAGCGACGCCGATGCCGGAGTGACCGTTGCGGCATCGAGTTGCGTCATGGCCACCGCAGGAGCCGCCAGTGCACCGGCGCCGATGAGCCAGACCGCCACGTACACGATGCCAGAACTCAAGAACACGGTGGCGAAGAAGCGGTCCTCGAGATCGCCGAGGCGACGCCGGATCACCGCCACGAACCACAAGAAGGCGATCGAACCGATCGACGCCAAGCTGAGCGACGCGATCAACCACCCCTGGTTCGCGTCATCGTCGTACCACGCGGTCAGGCCCTCTTGGCCGAGGTCGATGTCCGGGAAGCGCGAGAGTCCGATCAATGCCACGACCGTCAGCAGTGAGTAGGCGACGCCGGCAATCGCTGCAGCCTCGATAGTTCGAGCCCGCTGGAACCAGCCGGTGGTCGGACCAGACAGATCACTCGACGGTGGCCGTACGGCGTCGACGTCTTCCTCGGTGGGTTCGTCGGTCATCGCACACCCCCAGGCACGAGGTCTGTTGCAGGACCCCGGAGCGACATGGTGTCTGGGACCCACACGGTCACGTCTCCGACCGTTCGGGCTTTGCGCGATGCAATATCCGGTGCCGCGCCGGCCTGGTGCGTACGATGCTCTCGACGTCTTCGGTCTCGAACACCAGCCGGTCTCGGTTCGCTGACAACCAGCCGGCGTACCGGTCGGTGAGCGCTCGCGCCGTCAACCCATGGGCGAACACACTGAACAGCACCGTCAGCGTCGCCACGTCCACGATTCGGCGGGTCCCGTCCAGGCCCGATTCTTCGACGACGATCAACGCGAACACGATCGTGGCGAGGCCGCGAGGACCGAACCACCCGACAAACGCCGCCGTCTCGCGTTTCGCGCCAGTCCCGAGCAATGAGATCGCAACCGGCAACATTCGAACCAGAGTCAGGCTGAGAATCGCGTACATGACGATCTGCACGTCGATCTCGGAAATCCCTCGGTCGAGCATCACAGCACCGAACAACAGGAACGTCACAGCGCTGAACAACTGGCCGAGATCCTCGGTCAACTCCGTCGACTGGTGCGCCGTCGCACCGAGCAACCGGCCATACAGTAGGCCGGCAATGAATGCACCGATGAAGCCACTCCCACCGAAGTCCACCGTGATCACGTAGGCCGCCGCGGTCGCGATCAGCGGCACGATCTGCCCCCACCGCTCCTCCATCCAACCTCGCCCGATCGTCGCCTTCGACAGCGTCGCCACGATGACCGCCACGACCGCACCGACAGCACCAGCGATCGCCATTTCCTCGACCAGATCGACGAGGACCTGACCATCGAACGTGGGCGCCTCCTCCAGCTCGGCGAACGCGACCGCTGCGAGCAGCAACGGAACACAAAAACCGTCGTTCAGGCCACTCTCCACGTTGAGTCCCTGGCGAATCCGGGATGGAACACGAGTATCGGAGACGACGCTCTGGCCGAGGGCTGCATCGGTCGGAGCGAGCAGCACGGCGAGCGCGACCGCCTCGAAGAACAACAGGTCGGGAAAGAACACGAACGCCAGCACCGAGCCGAGCACGATCGAGAGCGGGAGAGCCAGCGCGAGCAGACGAGCCGGCAGCCCAGCCTCGCGCGTCAGACGACGGGTGTCGAGCGCAGCGGCGTCGGAGAACAGCATCAAGGCGAGAGTGAGCTCAGCGACATGGCGAAGCTCAGTGGAACCGACGTTCACGTCGAGCACATCCAGCACTCTGGGTCCAATTACGAAACCCACGGTCACGAACACGATCGGCGCCGTGATCGGCGTCGCCGCCAGCCGCCGCGACAACAACGCATACACGAGCAACGCTCCACCGATCAGAGCGATGTCGAGTCCGCTCATGAGATGTCGAGTCCGCTCATGATCGGTGAGGCCTTGGTCGGATCAGCAACGCCGAACACAGCAAGAAGTACGTCGCCGACACGTCCGATCGAATCGGTCGAACAGCGCTGACGAACCCACCGGAGTTGTCCAAGTCGGTCACTTCATTCCCTCCCCATCAGCGCTTCCCGTCAGCGCTCGGCCAGGTCTTGACCGTGGACGGTCAGCGACCA
>JAOUGG010000602.1 GCA_029857855.1 Acidimicrobiia bacterium
CCGCCGCGGTTGCCGGCGTTATCGTCACATCGGCCTCCGAGAAGTTCTGGTCCGACGCAACGAGGAAGGCGATGCCACCGACCACGGCCACCACGGGAATCAACAGCAGGCCGAAGATTAGCAGGAAGGGCCAGATGCGGCGACGGCGGGGCGGGACGGGGCTCGGGACGTAGACGGTCTTGACCGGAGCGGGCGGTAAAGCGGATCCGCTGGAGACCGCCGTGAACGACTCGGTCCGAACCTGGCCTGGAAGAGGACTCGCCAGCTCGTCGCCGGATGTGTCGGGTCCGACGTCGCCGGGGGCCGGCTGCCAGGTTGCGGGGACACTTCCGGTGGCGGCGGTCGACGCCGAACCGGGTGTCGGAGGCACCGTCGAGGTCGAACCAGGTGTCGGAGGAACGGGGGGCACGGACCCACCGGCCGCCGCCGATGCCGACGAGGTTGCGGCCGACTGAGGCTGGACCAGCAGGTAGATACCGGCTCCGACCAGACCGACCGACACCAGCATCCGGGCGAACCCTCCGGCTCCGGAGAAGATCACGAGGATGATGCCGATGGCCAGAAGGCCGTAGGCCAGCTGACGGCCCTGGAGCAGCGATCCACCGGTTGAACCGGCCTCGTACGGAGCAGGCGGCCAGTACTCGGCCCGGGGCACGATCAGCCACGCCAACAGGTACAGAATAAGACCGATACCGGAGAACAGTGTGGCGAGGACGAAACCGAGCCGCACCAGTGACACATCGACACCGGTGTGGTGGGCGATACCCGAACAGACGCCACCCAGCCGCGAATACGGGTCACGGACCAGGCGACGGACCGGCGGCACCATCGCGTAGGGCGGCGGCTGCGGCGGCACGTAGCCACCGCCCGGACTGGTGGCGGCCAGCTCCTCCGCCGGTTGGTCCGAGTCCTCGTCGTCACCGTCGGCCGACGTGAAATCGGACATGACGTCGACGGTGGGATCGGCCTCGCCGGCGGGCGACGGGCCGGAGGATTCCATTGGGGACGGGTCGACGGGGGTGGAGACCGAATCGTCGGCGTCCGGCGTGTCGGGGGTTGGTTCGTTGCTCATGGTTCAATGATCCGGGGAAACGGCGCTGTCGACCATCGGGACTTACCCTGATGGCACCCTGGGGTCGGACCAACTACTAAGGGTCCGTTCAGGGTTTGTCCCGATGCGAAATCAAGCCGATGATGCGATCATAGAGGCATCATGACGACCGACGTCCACCGACCCCGCTGGCAGATACCGCCCCTCAACCGCGACGAGCGGATTCTCGGCGGCGCCTGCCACGCGCTCGCCACCGAGCTCGGGGTGGCGCCGCTGGCCATCCGGCTGTCGTTCGTCGTGCTCGTCATGGCCGGCGGATGGGGCCTGGTTTTCTACGGATTGACCTGGGCGTTTCTCGCCTGGGCCGGGCCCACCGGCGCCGAGGCGGCAGTGTACGTCGCGGAGCCGAAGGGTGCCTCCCTCCAGCACCGCTATTACGCCCTCGGCCTGATCGTCGCCGGTCTGATTCTCAGCCTGCGCACGCTCGGCTTCGGTTTCGTCGACCAGATTGTGTTCCCGATCGGGTTCGTCCTCACCGGCGTCCTCATCGCGTGGAACCGCCAAAAGACCGAAGGTGGTGTCGGAGCGGCGGTGCGAATCTCCGCAGGTGTACTGGTCGCGGCGGGCGGCATGATCGCGGTGGCTGCGATCAACGTCGACTCCTGGGAGGCGGTCCGCCTCCTCGCCATCATGGCCGTCGTTCTGCTCGGACTGAGCCTGATCGTCGGCCCGTCCGTCGCCCGGATCGGGACCGAGCTCGACCAGGAACGCCAGGAACGGGTTCGGGCCGACGAACGGGCCCGTGTGGCCGCCCACCTCCACGACTCCGTGCTCCAGACCCTGACCCTCATCCAGAAACACTCCGACGACCCCAAACGGATGGCCCAGTTGGCCCGGCGCCAGGAGCGCGAGCTGCGGACCTGGCTCTATGAACCGGCGCCGGAGCAACCGGGTACGATCCGGCTCGGACCGGCCCTCGACGAGGTGGCCGATGCCGTCGAGCACGACCATCAGGTCCGGGTCGAGGTGGTGACGGTAGGCGACTCACTCGACCTCCACCCGGCGTCGATCGAGGATCTGGTGTCGGCCACCCGGGAGGCGATCACCAATGCGGCGAAACACGCCGGCGTCGACCGGGTCGACGTCTACGCCGAGCACCGCACGAACTCGATCGAGGTCTTCGTGCGTGACGCCGGCGTCGGGTTCGATCCCGACGACGTGGCCGGTGATCGCCACGGGATACGGCAGTCGATCAAGGCCCGTCTCGAACGCCACGGCGGCCGAGCCACCATCTTCTCCGAGCCCGGACAGGGCACCGAGGTCGAGCTGTATCTACCCTTGAACGAAACGACCACCCGTCCGGTGGTCTCCGACGAACCGCAACCCGAGCCTGAAGCTCAGCAGGATCGCATCGATCCCGAGAGCCTGATGACGGCCGGTGGGGAGCACCCATGATCCGAGTAGCCCTGATCGACGACCACGCTCTGGTGCGTGCCGGAGTCCGGGGGGAACTCGAGGAGAGCGAGAACAGCGACGTGGAGGTGGTGGCCGAGGCCGGAACCGTCGCCGATGCGATCGACGCCATCGTCCGCTCCAAGCCCGACGTGGTGGTCTGCGATGTCCACCTGCCCGACGGCACCGCAGCCGACGTCATCGCCGGAGTCGTGGAGCGCGGCGTCACATCCCGCTTTCTCGCCTTGTCGGTGTCGGACGCCGCCACCGACGTCATCCACGTCATCCGCAGCGGGGCCCGAGGCTACGTCACCAAGGCCATCGAAGGTCCGGATCTGGTCAACGCGGTGCGCCGGGTCAACGACGGCGACGCCGTGTTCTCCCCCCGCCTCGCCGGCTTCGTGCTCGACGCGTTCTCCGCGAATCTCGAGTCACCGGGCAATCCCGAACTCGACGAGCTGACCGCCCGGGAGCAGGAGGTCATGCGACTCCTGGCCCGCGGCTACGCCTACAAGGAGATCGCCCGCCGCCTCTCGATCTCGATCAAGACGGTGGAGAGCCACGCGTCGGCGGTGCTGCGAAAGCTGCAGCTGTCGAGCCGCAACGAGTTGGCAGCATGGGCCGCCAACCGCAAACTCGTCTGATCGCCCGACGGGCTGCCGGTCCGGTCCTCA
>JAOUGG010000142.1 GCA_029857855.1 Acidimicrobiia bacterium
TCAGCCGACCGGGAAGCGGTGAGCCACCATCGCCTGCCCCGGTTCCGCGCCGCGGACCTCGTAGAACACGCGCGTGACGACCTTGACGATGTCGTCGAGGTTGGCGTTCGCGTCCGACCAAACCTGACGCCAGTTGGGATCGCCGCTCTGGAAACCCAGGGAGAGCATCTGCTCCCGCTGATCGGCCGTCAGCCGATGCTCCATCGGGATACGACTCTCGCTCTGGGCCTCCAGGGTCAGGCTGCCGCCCTCGACGAGCCACTGGAGATAGAAACAGGAATCCGGGTGCTCCAGAATCGTGACCTCCGGCCGGGAGCCGGCCAGATCCTCGGCCAGAACCGCACCGAGGTGAACGTTCAAACCGCCAGGAGGGGGAAGCTGGAATTTCGTGATCCGTTCCACGGCACCCGCCGGCGGCACGAGGTCACCTTTCTGGGGATCGAACACCACGACCGACATGTCGGCATTGATCGAGATGAGGAGATCACGGACCTTGTGCGCCATGGACTCCTCGCTACGGAGGTAGATCACCGAGCCTCGGGCGGAGTTGATGAGCGGGATGTCGATCCACGGACTGTTGGAACCCCCTGACCGATCGCGATCGGGGTAGATGCGGAGCAACGCGTCGATGACGGTCCTCATCCGGCGGGTCGGATCCGCGGAACTGGGATTCTCGGCTCGGAGACGCTGGTAGTCGGAGCTGGCATGGGCGTTCGACAGGGGCTGCGGGCCCTCCCAGATCACGAAGTCGTAACTCAACTGATCTCCCGGGAATTTCCGCTTGATTTCACTGGTGCCACCTTCGATGGATTGGCCCGCATTCGCAGAAACGAACGTCACACGCCGGCCATCGGTTCCAACTCGGACGTAAACGTCGGGACGTCGGAAAGCCTAGTCGTAGCCGAGAGGGCGTGCAGCGGCTCGAATGTTCGTGTGTCGACCCGGTCTGTCCTCGACCGGAACAATGGTGTGGTAAGCGTACCAATCGACGGCACAACCGGCGCGGCACCTGGACGGCAAGCTCGACCCCGGACCGAGGTGGTCAGTCGAGCCAGGATCGGATCAGACCGCGCAGGCGGTCGATACCGACTCCGCTGTGGGCGCTGACCCACACGGGATCCCGGACCTCCAGTTGGCAGCCGGCGGCCAGGTCCTTGCGCCGTCGATCACGTTTCGACGACTTGACCTTGTCGTGTTTGGTGGCCACGACCGTGTGCGGCAAACCGGTCGAACGCAGCCAGTCGAGCATCTGCACGTCGAGTTTGGTCGGGCCGACCTCACCGTCGACCAGCACCACCACCATCGTCAGGCCCTCCCGCTCGAGCAGGTAGTCCTCGATCATGAGGCGCCAGTCCTCCCGCATCGATTTCGAGGTCGCCGCGTAGCCGTAGCCGGGCAGGTCCATCACCGTGGCCGAGAATCGACCGTCGGGTTCGGTGAGCGGTTGACCCTTGTTGTCGACCAGGGTGAAGAGATTCAGCAGGCGGGTCCGGCCCGGGGTGTTGGAGACGTGCGCCAGTTTGCGGCGTTTGGCCACCGCATTGACGAGCGACGACTTGCCGACGTTGGACCGGCCCACAATGGCGATCTCGGCCAGAGTCGGGGGAAGCGCGTCGACGGAGTCGCCGGACAGTACGAACTCCATCGTGATGGGTCCCGCCATCAGCGACCACCCCGTTCGACGTTGGCGGGATCTGAGCGCCAGGCCACCAGGTCACGCTCGATCTCACCGATGGTGCGACAGCCCGAGAGGGCCATCGACCGTCGCAGCCCGTCGAGCAGAAGTCCCAGGACGTGATCGACACCGGCCTCCCCGGCGGCGCCGAGGCCGTAGAGGTAGGCCCGACCGGCCATGACGGCGTCGGCTCCCAACGCCAGCGCTTTGAGGATGTCACCTCCCCGCCGGACACCGCCGTCGGCGATCACGGCCGACCGGCCGGCCACGGCCTGGGCCACCGGTTCGATGAGCTCGATCACCGGTGGTGCGTCGTCGAGTTGACGGCCACCGTGATTCGAGATGGCGATGCCCTCCACACCGTGGGCCACCGCCAGTTCGGCGTCGGCCACCGTCTGCACCCCTTTGAGGATGATCGGCCCGTCCCACCGGCTACGCAACCATTCGACCTCCTCCCACGACAGAGCGGGATCGAACTGACTGCCGGTGTAGTCGGCCAGCGTGATGGCGCTCGAGCCGTCGAGGTCGTGACGGCCGGCGACGTTGGCGAACGTGATCGGGTCGTTGGTCAACAGCCCGTAGGTCCAGGCCGGATGGATGACGCCGTCGACGATCGTGCTGAGCCCGATCTTGGGTGGCAGGGTCGTGCCCTGGCGAACGTCACGTTCCCGCCGCCCGAGCACGGCCGTGTCGACGGTCAACATGATGGCCTCGTAGCCGGCGTCACGGGCCCGGCCGATCAGCTCGGCGACGAGCCCCCGGTCGCGCCAGGCGTAGACCTGAAACCACTTCGGGCCGTCCGACACCGCGGCGACCTCCTCGATCGACCGGGTGCCCATCGTGGAGAGGTTGTAGGGTACGCCGACACGTGCGGCCGCTCGAGCCACCGCCAGCTCGCCCTGCGGGTCGGCGATGCGAGTGAATCCCGTGGGTGCCAGAATCAGCGGCGTCGGCAGCGAACGCCCGAAAAGGGAGATCGACGTGTCGACATTGGAGACGTCGCGCAGGATCCTCGGCCGGAACTCCACCCGGGCGTAGCCCGAGACGTTGCGATCCAACGTTCGCTCGTCCTCCGCTCCCCCGTCGATGTAGTCGAAGACGGCTCGGGGCAGACGACGCTTCGCCTGGAGACGAAGATCGTCGACCGAGGCCGCTCGGGACAGGCGCCGGGTGCGGGACCGGAATTCGATCGGACGGAACCGAACAAGGGACCGAAAAGATCGCACGGGATTCATGGCCCCAGCCTAAGGGCCCTGGCGAGTAGGCGCTTCGCGCCTCCTCGGGGCCTTGAGTTCCATCGCAGTAAGGAGCTTCGCGCCGTACCCACCCGCTGAACTCCTACCAAGTGTCGTATCCGCTGCGAATTTCGGGGGTTCAGGCGGCGGTGTTGGAATCGGTGGTCATGATCCGCTTGATCTCACCCGTGCTCTTCGTGACCATGTCGGGGATCGACCATTCCCGGGCGGAACGGCTGATGCCCAGCCGGTCACCGAGGATCTGGTTGACGGCACCACCGATCAGCAGAACTTGAGCCGCGAGCCACACCCAGGTGATGGCCAGCAGGAAGATACCAACGGCGGCCCGCACCTCGTTCGGGCCTTCGGCGGCCAGGGTCACGTCGACGTACCGACCGAAGCCGATCGTGAGCAACCACCACATCAATGCGGCGAGCACCGCTCCCGGCAGGTCATGAAGCCATCGCGCTCTGGTTGCGGGGCCGAAGTGATAGACGATCGACGCCCACAGGATCAGCACCGTCACCAGGGTGATGGTACGGAGCGAGTTGAACAGCGTGTTGGACGACAGCCCGTCCCACACGAACTGGTCGAGCACGATGAGCGGCAGGGGAAGCAGTACACTGCCGACACCCAGGAACACGGCGACGACACGGGTGATGTACCAGGCACGGCGCTCGTCGGCGGCGATGTCGTAGATGTCCTCCAACGCACGGATCAGACCGGCGAAGCCTCGACTGATCGACCAGAGGGCGAACGCACCCGAGATGAGCGAGAGTCCGGCGTTGGTGTCACTGAACAGGCCGGTGATCGTGGCCTGGATCTCACCGCCCTCGTCGGTGAGAATCTGGCCGATGAACTCCGAGACCTCGAGCTGAATCCGGCTCTGGAACTCCAGTTCCACACCGCCGCGCTCGATTGGGAACAGCCTGCCGTAGAGCCTGTCGATCGGACCAAGGATCGCCAAAAGGGCCAACACGGTCGCCGGCAACGAAACCAACAGCCAGAACGTGACGCTTGCGGCCAAGTCGCCCACCCGACCGTAGTACCAACGCAAAGCCACGTCCCAGACAAATCGCCACATCGACGCGATCCAGCCGATCGGACCTTTGTTCACGGTGACCAGGGTACGCAATTCCGGCCTCGAACGGTGGATTGGCAACTACTTCGGCGTTCGGGTCGACGTGTAGAGTCGAAATATGAACGCCGATGGATCTCCGTTCACGAACCGCAAGGCCGGCGAGGCGTTTCTTGTCGATCCACCTGGCGGGAAACGTGGTCCCGGTATCCTGGTGCTTCATTCGTGGTGGGGACTGAATCCCTGGGTTCGCGACTTCTGCCGGCGACTGGCCGAGGAGGGTTACACCGTTCTGGCCCCCGACCTGTTCGACGGGGTGCAGCCGGTGACCGAGGCCGAAGGAGAGGCGGTGCTGGCCGACCAGGACCCCGACGAGCTTTCCGGGCTGGTCATGTCTTCGGCCCACACGCTGCGGGTGGCTTCGGCCGATCCGACGAGGCCGATCGGTGTGATCGGCTTCTCCATGGGCGCGTCCCTCGGGTTGTGGCTTTCGGCCCGGATGACCCGCGACGTCGGCGCCGTGGTCGCCTTCTACGGTGCACAGTCGATCGACTTCGACGAAGCCACCGCCACGTATCAGGGCCACTTCGCCGAGCACGACCATATGGTCAGCGAGGAGGATCGTGTGGTCACCGAATCGTTCATCCGACTCGGAGGTCGTGACACCGAGTTCCACCTCTACCCCGGGGTGAGGCACTGGTTCTTCGAAGAGGGCGACAACCACGATCCGGAGGCCGCGGAGCTGGCCTGGGAACGGACGATGGCGTTTCTGAAACGCACGATCACCGTCGCCGCCTGAAAGGGCGACCCGCGTAACGACGCCGAGCCGCGGCGGCGCGGCTACAGACTCAGCTCGGCGGTCAGCGGCCGACGCCCGACCTCGACGTCGTCGTCCCGGGCCATGCCGGCGTTGGCGGCGGGGCCCCTCAAGACTAGCCAGGATTAGGAGCTATCAGGGCCTGGTCCGGGGTAGGTTGACTTTGTATGGCAACCCTTGAGACACCCGAACCGACATCGATTTTGGTGTCTGGGGCAACCGGCTACGTTGGTGGTCGTCTGATACCCCGACTGCTCGACGACAAACACCGGATTGTCTGCCTCGTCCGCTCGGGCTCCAAACTCGACCGCCCCTTCGCCGACTCGGTCACCGTCGTGAACGGATCGGCCGAGTCCCCCGATGACGTCGCCCGAGCCGCTGAGGGATGCCGTGTGGCCTTCTACCTCATTCACTCGCTGGGACGCGACGATTTCGCCGACCACGACCGCCGGATGGCCGAGGCGTTCCGCATCGGCTGCGAGCGAGCGGGCGTCGAGCGGATCGTGTACCTCGGCGGGCTCGGCCGGGCTGACGATGATCTGTCACCACACCTGGAGAGCCGCCAGGAGGTCGGTCGGGTTCTCGGCGCAGGCTCGGTCGACGTCACCGAGATCCGTGCCGCCATCATAATCGGATCGGGCAGCGCCTCGTTCGAGATGTTGCGCTCGCTGACCGAAACCCTCCCGGTCATGGTCACGCCCCGGTGGGTGCAGGAGACCCGCTGCCAGCCCGTGGCAATCCGCGACGTGCTAACGTGCCTGCAGCGATCGGTGGGCCGCAACGATCCCGGTCACGAGATCCTCGAGCTTGGCGGACCGGATCAACTGACCTACGTCGAGATGATGCAGGGCTACGCAGCTGTTGCCGGTCTGCGCCGACGCTTGGTCATCGGCCTCCCCGTTCTCACTCCATCGCTTTCGGCCCACTGGGTCACCTTCGTCACCCCCCTTCCCGCCAATCTCGCCCGTCAGCTCGTCGACAGCCTCATCAACGATGTCATCGTCACCGAGCGGTCGGCCACCGAGGAGCTCGGGGTCGATCCAATCGGCTTCCGCCACGCCGTCCAGGCCACCCTGCAGATGGTCTCCGATCTCGTCATCCCAACCCGCTGGACCGGGTCGTCGATGATCCCGCTGCTCGAGGCGACACCGAATCCGGAGGATCCGGAGTGGGCCAGTGGCTCAGTCCTCGCGGACATCCGGCGGGCTACGACATCGGCCGACCCGGCTCGGCTGTTCCGGGTCATCAGCGGCATCGGTGGTGACAACGGATGGCTGACCGGCAACTGGATGTGGCGACTGCGGGGGTTGGCCGACAAGGTCGTCGGCGGCGTCGGGCTCCGACGCGGACGGCGACACCCGCTGGACCTGGCTATCGGCGACGCCGTCGATTTCTGGCGGGTCGAGTCGATCGAATCCGAACGGTTTCTTCGCCTCCGAGCCGAGATGAAGCTGCCAGGCCACGCCTGGTTGGAGTGGCGGATCAGCACCGACGAGAGCTCGCAAAACGGAGCGACCACCGTCCAGCAGGCGGCGCGATTCGTGCCTCGGGGCGTGCTTGGTCGGGCCTACTGGTATGTGCTGCTTCCGTTTCACTCGCTGATCTTCCCCCGCATGTTGGCCAAGATCATCAAAGCGGCCGAAGCGGCGGAAGCCGAGGAGCCGGCCGCCGCGTCGACCGGGCAGCGGGGGCTCACATGACCGAAACCACGTTGGTCCCGTTGCAGATCACGCATCGAGACGCCAAAAGCAGGCGTTCGAGGCCGGCGTCGATCCGGATCAGGACCC
>JAOUGG010000052.1 GCA_029857855.1 Acidimicrobiia bacterium
AACGGGCCGAGATGGCAACCGACCATGGCGGGACCCGTAGACGGGGTGCCATGCGGAGCCGTGCCGTTACCCGCCACGGTCAGCTCCCCGGCCTGGACGGATGGTTGCCTTCGCCCGGGCCCGCATCATGAGCGCAAGCGGCTCGGGCGCGGTCACTCCATCGAAGTCGAGCACATGCGATAGGACCGGTCCGGCGTGGCGGTCGGCCGTAGAAGCGGACTCCGACAATGGTTGCGGACATCTCGTAGCTCCTTGAACTCCTGACCGGCGGGCGAAACGAATTGGGGCCGACACACCCAAAGTGCGCGCCGTGGCCGCGCGTCGGATAGGGCCGAAGGTCCCCGGCTCCATGAACATGGTGGAGCTGAAGGTACTGGCTCAAGGCTGGAGGGGAGGACCTCAGGGGCAAGTCGATCGACGGGACGAGAAAGCACCGAGAGCACCCGGGAAACTGGCTTTCGAGGGGGCTATGGTCGTACAGGTGATCTCCGTACTGCTCGAGCTTGCGAAGAACGTGGGCGAGTTCTTCCAAAGGCGCAAGGCGAACCGAAGAGAAGAGCTGGATCGGATTGCCGACTACATGGACGGGATCGCCGATGTCCTCGATCGGACCGCCGAAGCCTATGGTGGTGATGAGGCACCGTACAGGGAGTACATCGAACTCCAGCAGCTCGCCACGTCATTCGAAACCGTGGCTGCTGAGGCCTTCGGACTTGAGGTGAGCGGTGGCTACTTGTCCAGCGACCTGAACGGATTTCCGGAATTCGCTGAGTTCCGGGCAATTCTGGATCGGAGCCTAGGTGTCATTGCAGCCGTTGATGCGGAGCTCTACGGGCTTGTGGATCAGCCGTTCCCAAACCACCTGTGGAGCGGCAAATCGCGGACGGTTGATCTCCGTGAGGTCACCAACCCGCCGATCTCCGAAAGCCGACTCGACGAACCAGACTGGAGAACTGGCAAGGTCCGGGGCGAGCCCTCGGTCCACGAGCTCCGCCAAGCCGCTGGGGCCTTCGCTGCCCAAGCACAGGTTATTCGGGCACTAAGGTCCTAGGCCATCTCCTCGCCAAACGTCGGTGAACTCTCAGGGCCACTGCGGCACGCTCGCCGAGCGCCCGAAACGACGGAGCCCGAGCGCTCGTCGCAGGCGGCGTTCAGAACGGGCAGGCGATAGCTTCGTAGGTTCGCTCGAGAAGTCCATTATGGCGGCCGAAGGGTTCGGTGGTATTGCGGAACTCGACCGGCACCGTCTTGTACCACAGGGAGCCCTCATCCTGGCGCTCGAACACTTCGAAGTGCAGGTAAGGGCGCCGCGGAGGGCCAACGGGCACCTGGAGCCCGCCGGAGCGCCGGCTACCGCCCGCAGGCCGATCACCGTCGTGCCAGCCGAGATGGATCGAAGGCATTGGGCCTGACATGCGACCGTATGATCGGCTGAGCACCGGCTCGGTCTCCAAGTACCCTGTGCATCAGTCCGGGAGGGGAGATCTTCGACGAGTCCGAGGAACCGCCCATGTTGCGATCTGGTCAACGCCAACCGCTAGAGGAGAACCCCCATGTCAGGTTTCACCGCACACGACGTCCCTGACCAGCGCGGTTGGACCGCCCTGGTCACCGGGGCGAACACCGGACTCGGCTTTTGGACCGCCGTCCACCTGGCCAGGGCCGGGGCCCGGGTGCTGATCGGGTCCCGCTCCGCGGCCAAGGGTGCCGAGGCCCTTGGCCGTCTACGGGATGAGGCCCCGGGCGGCGAGGCGGATGTCCTACAGCTGGACCTGTCCTCGCTGGCGGCCGTCGAGGATGCTGCGGGCCGGCTGCGCGACAGCGAGGAGAAGCTCGACATCCTGGTGAACAACGCCGGGGTGATGATGCCGCCGTATGGAACGACCGCTGATGGCTTTGAACTTCAACTCGGTGTAAACCACCTCGGACACTTCGCGCTGACCGGGCATCTTCTCCCGCTGCTCGCCGCAGCCCCCGCGGCGCGCGTCGTGAGCGTCGCCTCGCTGGCGCACCGCGACGCCGAGATCTTCTTCGATGATCTGCAGGCCGAGCAGGGCTATTCCGCCGGGGCCCGCTACGGGCAGAGCAAGCTTGCGAACCTGCTGTTCACGTTCGAGCTCGACCGTCGGCTCCGGGCGGCCGGGTCGCCGGTCCGGGCCCTGGCCGCCCACCCGGGTATCGCCCGCACCGAACTGACCCGCCACTTCCCTGGGCCGGTTCGGCTGCTGGCGCCCATGATCGGGCTCGTCCTCAACTCGGCCGACCAGGGCTCGTGGCCGAGCCTGATGGCAGCGACGTCGCCCGACGTCGACGGCGGTGACTACCTCGGACCGACCCGCTTCCGTGAGATGTCCGGCCCGGCCGGCCCCGCCTCGAGCAGCGCCGCAGCCAACGACGAGAACATGCAGCGCCGGCTCTGGGATGTATCGGTCGAGCTCACAGGCGTCGACCCGCTCGCCCGAATATGAAAATCGCGAGCGGTGCGACGGAACGGCCATGATCGCGACGAAGTACCCGGTGTGTCGCAGAGTCGCACGACCGGTTGGTCGCCAGAGCCGGGCCGCCGCAACTCGGCGGCCAGGCTCGAGACGCTGTTCGACCAGTCGTACGACAGCATCCTCCGCTATTGCCTGATCCGATCCGGGTCACGCGCGGTCGCCGAAGACGTCACCGCAGCGGTCTTCGTCGATGCGGCTCGACGAGCAGCAGGCGAAACCGACTTCGTGGCCGATACCTCGTGGCTCTACATGGTGGCCCGCCGCCGGCTCATCGACCACTGGCGCAGCGCCGAGCGACACCGCAAACGAATCCTGCGAATCATCGAGTTGGGCGCTGTGAGCGATCAGGGATTCTTGTCATCGGCGATCATTGAAAACCGACATGGGGTCGGCTTCTTTGACCGGTGGGTGTGAGGTTAGCGGCTGGCTTTGTCGGTGGGGTTGGTGGCGGCGATTTCGAGGCCGTTGTGTTCTCGTAGCCGCCAGGAGGGGCCTTTGATGTTGAACACGACGGCGTTGTGCATGAGCCGATCCAGCACGGCAGCGGCGACGACGGTGTCACCGAAAATGGTTCCCCAGTCTGGCAATCCGCGGTTGGTGGTGACGATGGTGGGGTGGCCTTTTTCGTAGCGAGTGTTGACGACTTGGAAGAACACCGCCGCGGCTTCGGTCCCGCCGATCGGTAGGAGCCCGACGTCGTCGATGACGAGCACGGTGGGGGCGGTGAACGTTTTTAGTTTCGATGCCAGGTTGCCTTCGATCGATGCGCGCACCAGGGTTCGGCACAGGTTGTCGGCGGTGGTGAAGTAGCCCCGGTAGCCGGCCTCGACCGCCAGGGTGGCCAACGCGACAGCGAGGTGTGTTTTGCCGCAGCCTGGCTGGCCGAGGAACAAGATGGGCCGGTTCTCGTCGATGAACCGCAGGGTGGCGAGGTCCTCGACGAGTTTGGGGTCGACGGTGGGTTGGAACTCGTAGTCGAACTCGGAGATGGTGCGCCGGTAGGGAAACCGGGCATAACGTAGGCGTGCCGCGAGCCGTCGGTCCCGGTCAGCGGTGGCCTGAGTGGCGACCAGGCGGGCGAGGAACTCGATGTGTGACCAGTCCTCGGTGCGGGCTTGTTCGGCCATAGTGGCGAACATCTGGGCGGCGGCGTCCATTTTGAGATAGCCGAGATCGGCTTTGATCTGTTCGTAGAGACCGCTCACGCCGACACCTCCCCGTCGTGGCCGTTGTCGTTGATGGTGATGGCGTAGCGGCCCCCGAGGTCGACCTCGGCGACGTCGTAGTCCCCGCCAAGATCGAGACGCTCAGCGGGTGCCGGGTCTTGGCTGCGGTCGGTGATTAGCCGCAGACCGGGGCCGCTGGTGTGGCCAAGAGCCAGCGCTTCGGCCGCCCGTCGGTGCTCGGGGTTCCACACATCGACCCGCCGCCCGGTGACAAGGCGATGGGTGGCGATGAGCCGCCCGGCGAGCCGGATCTCCACAGTGTCGACATCGACGTTGCGGCGGATCTCGACTTTGTGGCCCAACGCGTCGGGCGGGACCGAATAGCGGTTGGTGTCGATCGACACGAACGGCAACACGTTATGGACCCGGCGGACCTCGACATAGTCGGTGTCGAACCGGACCGGCGGCAACCCAGCCAGGAACTCGCGCTCAACCGCGAGGCGTGCCGCTGGCGTCGAGCCTGTCGTCCGTGACTCGACCCCATGAACCCGCTCGTCCAGCCACACCGTGGCTCGACGGTTCAGATCGTCGAGATCGACCGGGACACCGTCGAACTCGACCTCGGGCAAGAACGTTTCTTGCAGCGACCGGAACGGCCGCTCAACCTTGCCCTTGCGTTTGGCGTCACCGGCCTGACACGACGCAATCGTCGTGCCGTAGTGGGCGGCGAAACCGACCGCCGGGGGATGCAGCTCGAATCGGCGGCCTTGGGAGCGGCCGAGCGCTCCCATCCGGTCGGTGCGACACGTCATCGGGACACCACCAATGGTGTCGAAGAATCGGGCCATCCCTTCGAAGGTGTGATGCCGGTCCTCAGAGGTGGTGAACCACCACATCCGCCACCGTGACCACGACAGAATCATCCCGAACACCACCAGCGGAATGCTCCACCCGAACCGGGCCGCCCACGACGACAGGTCACAGAAATCGAACTGGGCTTCCTCACCCGGGTCGGTGTGGATCGGCACCGACACCGCATCCGCGGTGCGGAACCGTGGGCCTCGAATGTCGCGCACTGCCCGCACCACCGTCGGATATGAGCCCTCGAACCCGGCCGCTACCAGCTTGTTGTGGACACTCACCGACTGCAGCCTCGGCCACTTCTCCAACATCGTCTCGATGCGTTGCCGCCAATAGTCGGTCATCACCGACGGCTCCGTCGGACGGGACTCCGGCGGCGGGCCCTCCTTCAAATACCGGCTGACCGTGGTTCGATGCCAACCGGTCTCTTCGGCGATCTCGCAGATCGTCCATCCCTGGGCATGCAGATCATTGATGTTCACGTACGTCTCCTGGGTCATCATGGAGAGCGGCTCCTCCAGTTCGTGTCCTGCTTGGTCGCTAGACACGCTGGAGGAGCCACCCACTCAAACGGTGGATGCCGGCCAGAAGACCCCGACACCCATGTCAGTTTTCAATGATCGCGAATGTCAGTTTTCAGTGATCGCCAACAGGCGCGGCCGACGACCGAGTCGACGTCCAAGACACCGCCACCGAAACGAGCCATCTCGTGCACGAGGCCCTGGCGTCGCTCTCCGGACGGCAACGTGCCCTGCTCACGCTTTGCTACCTCAACGGCTGGTCGGTCACCGAGATGGCCGGGGAACTCGAGCTCACCTATCGCGCCGCCGAGTCCGGGCTTGCCCGCGCTCGGCGGTCCTTTCTGGCGGCATGGGAGGAGGTCCAATGAGCGAACACACTCCCTCCGATGAGGAGATCGCCCGGATGCTGGAGTCGGCCGGCGCCGGCCTGGACGTCGACCAGGAGGCGAAGGCCCGGGCCCGGGAGGCGATGCGGGCGGCCTTCGTGGAGGCCGTCGAGCTGGATTCCGCCCCCGCAGTCACTGCCCCGGGCGCACGAACCGGTGATGACCTCATGGTCGAGCTTCCAGCCCCGGAGGACACCACCATCGAGCCTGGTCCGGCTGCGGGTCGACCGAGCGTCGCTCCGCGTCGCCGGCTGCTCATCGGGATCGCGGCGGCGGTGGCATTGATCGTGGTCGGTGTACTCGCGGCCCGCCGGGAGGACAGGGTCAGTGTCGTCATGCCGGGGCCCGCCACGTCGACGGTAACGACGACGACCGATGCCCCCAACGACACCCCAATCGACGCGGCAGCCGAAGCGGAGATCACCATGCAGTTCATGGAGGCTCGAGCGGACTACGACGGGGAGACCGTGCTCTCGCTTCTGGCGCCGGATGCATCGTTCAATCCGGCCGAGATCGCCCAGTCGGTCGACGAGGTTCTCCTTCAGGCGGAGTGGGAGCAGGCGGTCGGCGGGCAGTACCTGGAACCGTCGTGCGGCGTGTCGGCACCGGGGCGGGTTGGCTGCACCTACACGATCCAGGGTCCCATCAACGAGCGGCTCGGTCTGGGGCCCTACGAGGGCAACGTCTTTCTTCTGGAGATCTCCGACGGGCGGATCACCAGAGTCGACCACCAGATCGTCGCGTTCGACTTCTACACCGACGTGGAAGTCGGATTCAATTCGTGGGTCCGGCAGAACCACCCCGACGACTTCGCTGCGATCGGCGACGGATCTTCGAAGCGACAGCGACTGTACCTCTGTAGCCAATCAATTGGAGGAACATATGATGCACACACGGAGGGTTCGTAAAGCTCGCCAGGCCATAGTCCGTGGCGTTCGTGTTCTTTGGGCTCGCACTGATGTTGATGCCCACGCCGTTCCTGGAGGGCGTGTTACCAGGTCGACGACGCCGGCGACACCGGCGCTGCTCACCCTGGCTCTGCTCTATACGCTCGTAACCGGAACCGATGTCTACAACGCCTTTTCAACTGGAGCTCGCTGGCCGTCACGGTCTTCTTCACCGCCGGGCATCTCTGGTTTGCCCGTGGAAGCCAGGCCGAGGCCGCGCCCATCTCATCGAACGTCAAGCCGCCGTCGCCTGCCTGATATCGGGCTGTTGAGCTCGAGTTTGAATCACGATGCTGCAGGTGTCCGCTGTGAGTTCGCGTTGGTGTCGCTCCGCTTACGCAAGCGTTCCGGATACTGGACTCCGAATGTCCGCCCCACTGCAAGGAGTCGGTGCAGGAGCGAGAGTCGGCGGACGCAGAATACGAATCAGCCGGCGACGCTCGGCTGAGGCCAGGCGCTCGGAACGGTACTGCGTCGCCACGTCGTAGAGCAGATTCGGATTCATATCAAACGGCTCCTCGGGGGTTTGGGCAGTGTTGTCGTGACTGTAAACGTCGGATGTGGGGTACCGTCCTACCTTAAAGTTTCAAGTAAAGTTGAGAGCAAGAGGATGTGACCGATGCCAGCCAAGAACCCGTCCAGGCTGCTCACGATCGGAGATGTCGCCGATCGGACCGGATGTGCAACATCGACGCTTCGGTTCTATGAGGACCGCGGGCTGATCGCCAGCCACCGCAACGAAGTGGGATACCGGAGGTACGAACCCGACGTGATCCGACGGGTCAGCTTCATCCGAACCGCCCAGCGAGTGGGTTTAAGCCTGACCGAGATCGGTGAGGCGCTGGCCTCGCTGCCCGACGGACGAACACCGACCGCCAAGGACTGGGCAAGGTTGGCCCGCAACTGGGGGCCCAAACTCGACGAACGGATTGCCGTGCTCACCCGCCTACGCGAACAGCTCGACAGTTGCATCGGCTGCGGATGCCTGTCGTTGAGGTCGTGCGGTATCTGGAACCCCGACGACGTCGCGGCCACCTTGGGAAAGGGACCGCGCTACCTCCTGTCGGACGAACGACCATCGTCGGTCACCGCCGCCGACCACGACTCCTGATCGCCTCCAGTCGACGGTACCGAGCGGTTGATCGACCCGCCTGTTCGACAACGACCAGCGAAGTTCGGTTCATGAGAACAAATCGGTGATCAGCTCGGTCCGGTCGATGTTGCCGACGTGTGTGATCCATTCGTCCTGCAGCTTGTACAGCACCACGAACACCCAGATGCCCACGCGGTGGCGCGTATAGATCTCGGCGACCCCCTCGGGCCTGAAGTGTCGGATCGTGGCATAGATCAGGAACAGCGGCTCCAGGAAATTGGGGAAGAAGAAGAACACGATCTCGGCGCCGGTGAGAAAGAACAGCAGCTGACCGACGGTGCGTAAGACAAAGAGCACGATGACCGGGCCTCTGATCTTCCAGTGCCGGGCGGCTATAAGCATGCCGACGTAGGTGAACCAGTCGGCGGTCTTGTCGATCAGCTGGTAGGGCCCGTCATCGAGGCCGAGAGGTATGAGCAGGTCGCCGTCGACGGTGTCGAGTACGAAGTTCGCCCATCCCGCCGCGAATGGGAACGGCACGATCAGAACCGGAACGATGAACTTCGCCGCGATAATGAAGGCGATCGCGATCCATTTCATAACCTACCTCGAGGGGCTGGCCGCACTTCGGCGACAGCGGCACCACCACTGATCGTATCCCAGAGCACCGACTCGTGGCCGCCGACCCGTATGAGAATCCCCGGTTCCTGGCCCCCGGCGGCGAATACGCGTCGATTGACGACGTGCTTCGCCGGTCGGACATCGTTTCGCTGCACTGCCGCTCACCCCGGAGACGTTCCATTCGATCGACGCCCGGCGCCTCGGGTCGACGCGTGACGGGGTGATGATCATCTATTCCAGTCGGGGCACACTGGTAGATATTGTCTCACCGAGGTTGACAGGCGCCGGCGTTGACATGTTCAACGCTCGGGTGAGCGCGGCGTGGGGCCGACCGGGCTTCGAGGAGTTCGGCTGGAGCTGGGCCGGCCTCGACGTCCATTAAGTCGAGTACGTCTCGCAAGCGAACGTAGCCTGGTTCACCTAGGGGGTGCGCTCAGCCATGGCTCGAGCCCGCCAGGACCGGCTGACCCTTCTCCGACGTGTCGACCTCCACCTCGATGAAGATGCACTCGCCGGGGCAGATCAGTGCGGCATCGATCACGTCGGCGTCGTGGTCGGGATGCACCTCCGCCGGATCTCTCGACCCGCCGGGTTCGTTGTGCACACCTTGCTCGTCGCGGACATAGGCGATGCCGTCCTCGAGCATGACGAACACAGACGGGCACCGGTCGACACAGAGTCCGTCGCCGGTACAAAGGTCTTGATCGATCCAAACCTTCATGGCGAGGAGAGGTCGGTTGGGTTCACGCGTCGGTGGTTTCGTCCGTCCCGGCCTTCGCCACGGCCACCGACGAGCTTGTCGAGGCGACGCATACCCTGTTTGAATCCGCCGGCACCGATGGCCGCCAGGACGGGCGCCAGGAACTGCGGAACGAATCGGATCGACACGTTCTCGAACCACACCAGGTCGGCCCCGCCGCCTGACCGGCCTGGTTCGACCGTGAAACCGGCGACGCCCTGCAGAATCGGTCCGAGCTTGTCGACCTCGCAGTAGCCGGTGGACGCACCGTCGTCCCAGTCGCACTGCTTCACTCGCATGCGATCCTCGAGACTGGCCGGCCCGACGCCGGTCCACGCCGTGAACTCGGAGCCGACGGCGGACGGATCACCGGGTTCGACATCGACTCTGGTCAACGGGATCCACTTCTCGTGTCCCTTCCAGTCGATCAGCTCGTCCCACACCGTTCGGGGTGAGGCGCCGAACGAGTAGTGGACCTCGAAGGTGATTTTGGCCATCGGTGTCTCGCTTTCTTCGTACTCAGGCTCCTCATCGTTCTACGTGCCACCCGACCCGACGGGATGCAGAGGGACCGGCCGTTCGAACCGGCCCGAGGCGAACTCAGGATTCCGAGTCGTCGTCGTACACGACGGTGCACGGCAGGTGCACCCGGTTGCGGATGGCGTCCGGCAGTTTGTTCTTGTGCCAGCGCGAATCGCGCGGCGCGAACGTCGAGATGATGATCGCCGATGCCGGCACTCGAACGAGTGCGTTCTCGACCGCCGCCAGCGGGTCGCCATCGCCGATCTCGCCGGAACCGGTGGCGCCCAGGTCATCGATGATGGCGAGCTGGGACTCCAGACGCCGGCGCGCCTCGGTCAGCCTTGCCCCGGCCGGCAGCGGCACGACCACGTGGAACCGCACCTGTGGCTCGAGGCGGACACGCCGCTCCAGCTCGGTGGTCAGAG
>JAOUGG010000701.1 GCA_029857855.1 Acidimicrobiia bacterium
GTTGTGCGTGACGATCAGCACGGTCATGCCGGCTCTGGCCTGTTCTTCGAGGACACGCAGGATCTGCACACCGGTCCGGAAATCGAGTTCCCCGGTCGGCTCGTCGGCCAGCAGGATCGGGTTGCCGGTGGCCAGGGCCCGGGCGATCGCCACCCGCTGCTGCTCGCCACCCGACAGCTCCGAGGGGAGGTGGTGGAGCTTGTCGGCCAGCCCGACGAGTTCCAGGTTCTCGGTGGCCCTCTCCCGACGCTCCTGGGCCGATCCGATGCGTGCGAACTCCAGCGGCAGGATCGCGTTCTCGAGCGCGTTCAGGGTCGGTAGTAGCTGGAAGAACTGGAAGACGATCCCCACCCGTCTCCCGCGCCACACGGCCAACTCGTCCTCCGACATGCCGGCGATGTCGCGACCGTCGACCTCGGCCACCCCGGCCGATGGGCGGTCGATGCCGGTGATGAGGTTGAGCACGGTCGACTTGCCGCTCCCGGACGGCCCGATAACCGCCACCATCTCACCCGGCTCGACGCGGAGATCGACACCGCGAAGCGCCGGGTACTCGACCGCTCCGGTGCGGTAGACCTTCTCCACCCCACGAAGGTCGATGATCCCCGAGGTAGCACCATCGATCATGACAAAACCCCTTCGGTTGGCGCCATTGCACTTGACAAGGCTCCTTTCGCGAAGCATCCGCCTGGAGTTCCCAGTCCGGAAGGGACCTTCGGCCCTTCCGGGGCATCCGGCCATCACAAGATGGTCCTCGTTCTCTGTGGTGAGCCCGGACACCGGTGTCCCGCATCAGGAAGATGGCTCAGTTTCGGGGTTGGGAAAGTTGGGGGTTGTGGTCAGGTAGGTGTCGGCGGGTCGGATCATGGCGAGGGCTTCGTGGGGTCGGGTGACCTCGGGGGGTCGTTGCTGGAGTGAGCGGTGGGGCCGGTGTTGGTTGTAGTGCGCGATGTAGTCGGTGACGAGGCGTTCGAGTTGGCGGTGGTTCCAGATGATGGTGCGGTCGAGGAGCTCTCGTCGGATCGATCCGATCCAGCGCTCGGCGAAGGTGTTGGCGACTGGTGTGCGGACGGGGGTGTTGAGGATCTTGATGCCTTCGGTTCGGAAGATCTTGTCGAAGGGGTCGATGAACTGGCTGGCGCGATCGCGAACCAGAGCACGGGCGCTGTCGAGGTGGTCGGCGTGTCGGAGGAACAGGTTGCGGGCTGCTTGGCTGGTCCACGCGCCGGTGGGGTTGGCGGTTACGCCGGCGTAGAAGACCTGGCGGGTTTCGACCTGAATGAAGAACAGGACGTAGTAGCGGCGAAAGAACGCGGTGTCGACGGTGAAGAAGTCGCAGGCAACCGCCGCTTGGGAGTGTAGGAACTCGGTCCAAGTCACCTCAGAGCGGTCCGGTGCCGGATCGATGTTGTTGTCCTTGAGGATCTTCCACACAGTCGACGACGCGATCTTGTGTCCGAGACCACCGAGCTCGCCATGGATTCGTCGGTGACCCCAGGTCGGGTTCTCCCTGGCGAGGCCCACGATCAGCTGGCGCAGCTCAACAGCAGTAGGTGGCCTGCCCGGGGGACGAGACCGAGGTTGGGTCCAGTGGCGCGCGATACGGCGGCGGTGCCAGCGCAATAACGTGTCGGGCGTGACCATCCAGCCATGGCGTAGCCGGCGGGGGAGTGCTGCAGCGATTGCGCCGAGTAGCGTCCGGTCGTCGTCGGTGACGGCTGGCCGGTCGACTTGGCGGCGGAGTACCTGAAGCTGGTGGCGCAGGACGATGATCTCGAGGTCTTTGGATCGGCCAGAACGGACTGCAAGTCGAGCCAGGTCGGCCAGGAGGCGGTAGAAGATGTGGAACACGGGCATCCAGGATGGCGGCGTCGACCCTGGTCAGCACCAACGCGCTGGTTTTCGAGCCCCGCACCCTGAGGTTGCCTTGTCGGGATACGTACGTATAATAGTTACATGCCAAACAAGACGATCAGCGTTCCGGACGATGTCATCCCGGTCATCGAAAGCTTGGACGTGCCGTTCTCGCGGTGGGTCACCGACCAACTCCGCCGTCATGCAGCGAAGTCGACAATGTCGTTCGCCGACCAACTCCTTGCCGATGCTGCACTGGCCGCAGGTGATCGCTCGCCCGACCGCAGCCTAGTCGGTGAGCGGATGGACCAATCCGCACCGTGGTGACACGCGGATCGGTCCACTGGGTCGATCTCGACAAGCGTCGTCCGTGCGTCGTCGTATCGTCACCGGAGGTACTTGGCGTTGACGTCTGGCAAACCCATGTCGTGCCGCTCACTTCGAATCTGGATCGAGCCGGTCTTGCCGGCAATGTTTTGCTCGAGTCGACCGTCACCGGGTTGCCGAAGGATTCTGTAGCGGTGCCGCTCGGGCTGGAGCTGGTCGACCGTGAGTGGCTCGTCGACAGAACAGGCCAGCTGCCGCAAGCACTCATCGATGCAATCGACGACGGTATCCGCGCCATTCTCGGCCTGTGACGACAACCCTTGAGTCATCCTGCCACCAACTCAATGCTCCACGGCGCGCGTGTACTCAGGGTTAAAGTCGCCCCTCCGACACGAACAAGTGTTCGATCTGATAGCTCGAGGCGTCGCGTGGGTCTGGGGTTGCCGTGACTTCGGCGAACCGTCGTTGTGGGTGGCGCGCCGGATGGGGGACTTGGTGCTCCCGCGGGTCTGTGCCTAGCTCCCACGGGTTTCGCAGGCAAGACGCTACCCGCTGTGTGGCGGTGTCTGGCTCGGCAACGGGCAGGCCGCGCCGCTGAGGGTGTGGGGTGTCGATCGCCTGGACGGCTG
>JAOUGG010000053.1 GCA_029857855.1 Acidimicrobiia bacterium
ACGCCGATGTGGGCGATGATCCCGGTCTCGAGGATCGAGCGGATGGCCGCCCGGTCGTACTCGGCGCGGTTCGCGCCTCGCTTCAATGTGGTGCGCTCCGAGGCGGGGCCCGGAGATTCAACCGATGTCATAGAGTCCACACCATAGTGAGCGCCCGACGTGTGCCACGTGGATTTCTACGCCGCCCAGACCTTGGCCCGGCGGCCGATCTCGTCGAGTATGTGAAGCAGCGTGTCGAAGTTCTCGTGGCGGACCCGAACCCAGGCGTTGGCCTTGTAACCGGCCTCCACACCCTGGGTCGGGGTGCCCGGGTCGGGAAAGTGGGCGTCGACGATGTGGGGACCGAACTCCGCCTGCAACGCATCGAGCCCCTCGTAACCGGTGATGTGGCCGTCCTGGCTGGGACGCAGGGCGATCATCCCGGCCGCATAGCGGCGGGAGGCCCGGGCGTGTGTGTGACCGTGCACGATCAGCTGCGCCCACTCCCGATACAGATCGAGTTCATTGCCCGCCGAGTAGAGGTCCCACATCGACACCCCCGGCGGGCGGCACCCGATCTCGGAGAACTTGAGCCCCTTCGGCCCGAAGAACCACTCCATGTGGGTGGCCGACGTTTCGATGTCGAGCACCTCCAAGACCCGGCGACCCATCTCCCGGACCTCGGCGTAACGGGGGTCCTCGACCTCGTTGGTGGCCACGATCTGGGGTGAGATCCAGCGCGTCCGCATCGCCTCCAACACGCCCGGGTAATAGTGGGAGATGAATTCGTGAGCGACCTCGCCGTTCACGGTCAGGGTGTCCCAAAATCCCTCGTGGCCCTCCACGAACTCCTCGATCGCCACCGAAGCGCCTGCACCGACCCCAGCGGCGCCCAGCGCGACCAGAAGCTGCGCCTCGTCGTCGACCCGGCTGGTACCCGAAGCGCCGGCCCCGTCGCGTGGCTTGACGATGAGGGGATAGCCGACCCGGGCCGCGAACTCCCGGATCTCCTCGGTGTCACCCGATCCGAGCGACTGGGCGGTCGGGATGCCCGCCTCGGTCAACACCTGTTTCATCGACGGCTTGTCGCGACACAACCAGGCGGTGCGGGTCGACGTGCCCGGAATGGTGCACCGTTCGCGCACGTGGGCTGTCGGAAGAATGTGGGCTTCGACCGTGGCTTCGAGCCGGTCCACCCAACCCCGGCCCTGAGCCTCCCGGACCGCCCACTCGAGGGCGCCCTCGTCGGTGACCGACCCGATCCGCTGGTAGTAGTCCAGCCAATTCTGCAGGTCGCCGTCGAGTTCGCCGAAGTCCCGTTCGCCGATGCCGGTCACCGTGGCCCCCACCTCGACGAGGGCCCGAACGAACTCGCGCTGGTTGGAAGGGAAGCCCGGTTCGACGAAGACAACGTGCATGGCGGAAGCTCCCGACCGTTGATCGGCCCCGATTCCGGTGACCGATGGCATACCTACTGGCTTGCCGCCAAACCTATCCCCGCTCGCCCGATCGAGTCGAACCGACATAGGATCGGGACCATGACGTCGCAACGCCAGAGCCTGGTTCTCGTCGTTCCCTACGGGCTCGCCGGCACGATGCGCTTTGTCGACGCGGCCGCCACACTCGACGGCGTGAGCCTCGGGCTCATCTCCCACGAACCCGCCTCGGAACTGGCGGCGAAGATGTCGGCCGACACCCGGGGCCGGATCCGGGGATTCGTGCAGATCGACGACGCCTTCAACCCCGACCGCCTGGAAGCCGCAGCACGCCGTATGGCGGCCGAGCTCGACACCGGCCGGGTCGATGCCCTCGCCGCCATCCTCGAACCGCTTCAGGTGCCACTCGCCGTGGTCCGGGAACGGCTCGGTATCCGTGGTATGGACGCCGCCGAAGCCGACCGGTTCCGCAACAAGAGCCGCATGAAGGACGCCCTTCGGGCAGCCGGGCTCCCGTGCGCCCGCCACCGCCTGGCCACCTCCGCCGACGAGGCGCTCGCGTTCGCCGAGGAGGTGATGCCGCTGGTGGCCAAGCCGCCGGCCGGCGCCGGTGCCATCGACACCTTCCGTGTCGACAACCGATCCCAGCTGGAAAGCTGGCTCGGCCAAACCGCCCCGAACGCCGAGCGACCCCTCCTGCTGGAGGAGTTCATCCAGGGCGAGGAGTTCTCCTTCGACTCGGTGACCGTTGACGGCCAGCACGTCTTCCACTCGATTTCGTCGTACTCGCCGACCCCGCTCGAGGTGATGAGCACACCATGGATCCAATGGACGGTGCTGTTCCCCCGCCACATCGACGGCCCCGAGTTCGCTCCGATCGCCGAGGCCGGTCCGAAGGCGCTCACCGCTCTCGGCATGGTCACCGGCATGAGCCACATGGAGTGGTTCCGCCGGGCCGACGGTTCGATCGCCATCTCCGAAGTCGGGGCCCGACCGCCGGGGGCGCAGATGACCAGCCTCCTGTCGTACGCCCACGGCCACGACTTCTACCGGGCGTGGGCTCAACTCAACGCTTTCGGCACCTTCGATCCGCCGCTCCGCTCGTACGCCGCCGGTGCCGCCTACCTGCGAGGCATGGGGTCGGGTCAGGTCAGCCACATCGAAGGTATCGAAGCGGTGCACCGCGAGCTGGGCGACCTGGTGGTCGAGGCCCGGCTGCCGGCCACCGGTCAGGCCAAATCGTCGAGCTACGAGGGTGAGGGCTACGTCATCCTGCGCCATCCCGAAACCGAGGTGGTGGCCGAGGGCTTGAAGAAGATCGTGTCGGGTATCAGGGTTCATCTGGCCGACCAGTAGCCGACCGGAGTGAGAGTGAGAGAGTGAGCGTGTCGTCATGAGTTCCAACCTGCATCGTCCCCGGGTGTTGATGATCTCTCCGGCCTTCCCCGCCGACGTTGCCTACTTCACCCGTGCCCTGGCCGAGGTCGACGCCGTGATTCTCGGGGTCGGCGACCAGCACGAGCTTCCTCCCGAGGTCGGCCGGGTGCTGTCGGGCTACCTGCACATCTCGAACCTGTGGGACGAGGACAACACGGTCCACCGGGTGGCCGAGTGGCTGGGCGAGCACCAGGTCGACCGCGTCGAATGCCTCTGGGAGCCCGGCGTGGTGCTGGCGGCCAAGCTGCGGGCCCGCCTCGGCGTGCCCGGCATCTCCGTCGACCAGGCCTACACGTTCCGCAACAAGGAGTCGATGAAACAAGTTCTCGACGCGGCCGGCATCCGAACCCCCCATCATTACAACGCCACCACCAAGGACCAGGTCCGGGAGGCGGCGGCCACCATCGGCTTCCCGGTCGTGGTCAAGCCGATCGACGGCGCCGGCTCGGCCGACACGTACACGGCGGCCGACGAGGGCGAACTCGAATCGGTGCTCTCGCTCGTCGAACATGTCCCGGAAGTGGCGGTCGAGGAGTTCATCACCGGCGAGGAGTACACCTACGACACTGTGTGCGCCGATAGTCAGGTGCTGTGGGAGAGTGTCACCTGGTATCGGCCCAAGCCGCTCGTGACCCGCCTCAACCCCTGGATCAGCCAGACCGCCGTGTGCCTGCGCGACCTCGAGCCCGTGTCCGCCGGCGTCGAGCTCGGCCACCAGGTCCTCGAGGCGCTCGGCTTCGACACCGGGTTCACCCACATGGAATGGTTCCTCACGCCATCCGGCGAGGCGGTGTTCGGTGAGATCGGCGCCCGATCACCCGGTGGTCGCCTGCCGCATGGCATGAACTTCTCGGCCGACGTCGACGTTTTCCGGGGCTGGGCCGAGGCCGTCTGCTACGGCTCATTCAGCCAGGACACCACCAAGACCTTCAACGCCTGTCTCATCTTCAAACGGGCCGTCGGCGACGGCTCCCATATCACCCGCATCGAAGGGCTCGAGCCGATCCTGGCCGAACACGGCGCCTTCATGCCGGTCGTCGACCTGGTGCCACCCGGGCAGCCGCGACGAGACTGGCGCCAGGTTGTCACCGGCGACGGCTGGATGGTGGCCCGCCATCCCGACCTCGACACCGCACTGCACCTGGCCGACCGGCTGGCGTCCGAGGTGCGAGTGGTGGCCGACTGATGGCCGACCACACGGCGGCGCCGACCGAACGCCCGATCATCCTGCTCGGCCCCCAGCGCCAGCAACCCGGTGTCGGCAAAGCCGTGGCCGACCTGGGCATCCTCGGGCCGCTCGCCGTCGTCACCGCCGGCTGGGAGGAACGGGAGCTGGAGGACGACGAACTCATCAGGGAACTGGAGGGGCCCCTCCAGCCCGGTGGCTCGCACCAGACCATCAACCTGTCGTTGTTCCCACGGGCCGATGAGGTGTTCAACCACCACCCGGGGCTGCGTGAGCTGATGGCCGAACGCGAGATCCGGCGCAAGATGCTGCGCGACCTGTATCACCTCCGCCTCGCTCCTCAGCTCGAAGCGTGCCGGGAGCTGCTGAACCGCATCGATTTCGACGCCCCGGACCGGGCCGACGACCCGTTGTACGATCCGGAGATCGACGACGCCATCGAGGCTGTCCGTCGCCTCGACGCACACCACCTGGCCCGCATCACCGAACTGGAGACCGAGATGGCCGACCGGTTCGCCGGTGATCACGTCGACCATCCGATTCTCCTCCACCACCGCCGCCAGGTCGCCGAGCTCGTGGCCGCCAGCGGCGCGTTGCTGATCGCGGGTGGCAACGTCGGCACGCTGGTGTCGGTCCTGCGGTTGTTCGACGTGATGAACCTGGCCGTCGACAAACCGGTCGTGGCCTGGTCGGCCGGGGCGATGGCGATCGCCGAGCGGATCGTGCTCTTCCACGACTCGCCGGCCCGAGGAGCGGGTGACGCCGAGGTCTTCGGCCCCGGTTTCGGGCTGGTGCCCGGCATCATTTCGCTGCCGCACGCCCGCCACCGGCTCGCGCTCGCCGACCGGCGTCGGGTTGCGCTCATGGCCCGACGGTTCGCGCCGTCGGTCTGTGTTGGGCTCGACTATACGGCCCGCATCGACTCGACCGCTGCGGCCGATGGTACCGACGGCGACGGCTCGCCAATCGGCCGAGGCTGGCAGGCCGCCGGTCAGGTCACCGTGCTCCAGCCCGGGGGCGGCGTCATCACCACCGGCACCGTCGAACCGATCCTGCCACCGGCCCCGCCGGCCGCGCCGTCACCGGCGGTGCCCACCGATTCCGGCGCCATCGTTGCCTCCTTGGCCCGCGCCGCCCGGTCGGGCCCCGAGGCCTTGGCCCGAGCCCTGGATCAGCGCACGTTTCCCGTCGTCGGCGACGGATGGGCCCTCTACGCCTATCGCAGCCACGCCGACGACGTGCGCTTTCACCACTGGGTGTCGGGGCTGCCATCGTCGCAGCCGTTCACCCGGGTACCGGGCACCGATCTGTGGACCTACGTCGGTCAGCTTCAACGACGCGCCCGCGTCGAATACAAGTTCGAGATCGTGGCGGGCGGCCACCACGAACTGGTCCGCGATCCACTCAACCCCCACCAGGCCCGGGATCCGTTCGGGTCAAACTCGGTGGTTCGGGGCCCCGACTATCACAGCCCGGACTGGGCTCATGAGCATCCGACCACCAGGAAAGGAACGGTGGTCGACCACCATCTGCACAGCTCGGTGTTCGGTGGACCCCGGGCCTACTCGGTGTACCGGCCGGCCCGGTTCCGCCCTGAGCGTCGGTACCCGCTGCTCATCGTCCACGACGGCATCGACTACATGCAATACGCCTCACTGGTGACGGTGCTCGACAACCTCATCCACCGACTCGAGATCCCACCGCTGATCGCCGCTCTCACCCAGTCACCCGATCGTCTGAACGAGTACGGGGCGAACCCGGCGCACGGCCGGTTCCTCACCGACGACCTGATCCCCGACCTCGAGTCGCGCTACCGGCTGGCCGATGTCGACGACCGGGTACTGCTCGGGGCCAGCTTCGGTGCGGTGGCCGGCCTGCACGCCGCATGGTCGCATCCCGGGGCGTTCAACAAACTCTTCCTGCAGTCGGGGTCGTTCGCCTTCACCGACGTCGGGTCGCACGACCTCGGGCCGGTGTTCGATCCGGTCGTCGAGTTCATGAACGGGTTCCGGGCCGACCCCGGCCGTCCGGCGGAGAAGATCTTCCTGTCGGCCGGCATCTATGAGTCGCTCATCTACTTCAACCGATCGCTGCTCCCCGTCCTTCAGGTAACCGGCGCCAGCGTGCGGATGGTCGAGGCTGCCGACGGCCACAATTGGGAGAACTGGCGCGATCACCTCCGGGAGGGACTGACCTGGCTCCTGCCTGGACCTCAGTGGTTGATCTACGAGTAATGTTGCCATCATGGCCAATGAAGCAACACGGCGAATCGGACTGTCCCTCGGGGCCGACATCTGCTGGCCACGTTGCTATGAGGACATCATGGCCCAGCTCGACCCGGTCATCGATCTCGACGGCGAACGGGTCGGCTTCGAGGTCGAACGGGTCCGGATCGAACCGTTCAACCTCTCCGAGCCGACCGACTACGACCTGGTCATCGACCGCCTGACCCACTGGTTCTCGAACACCAGGGAGTGGATCAAGAAGGCCGTCATCCTCGACGACCTCTATGTGTTCAACAACCCGTGGTCGGTTCAGTCGATGGAGAAGCAGACCACCTACTGCGCCATGATGCGGCTCGGGTTGAACATCCCCGAGACGATGATGATCCCGAGAAAGGAATACGACCACGACGCCGATCTCGAGCCGACTTTGGAGCGGTACGCCGACCTGTTCGATCTGGAGACCGTCGGGTCGAATCTCGGCTATCCGATGTTCATGAAGCCCTACGACGGTGGCGGCTGGCGGGGGGTGTCGAAGATCGACGACGCCGAGGCCCTCAAGGAGGCCTACGATTCGAGCGGCAAGTTCCTCATGCACCTCCAGAAGGGGGTCATCCCGTACGACAACTTCGTTCGCTGCATCCGGATCGGCCCTCAGACCAGAGTGGTCGAATACGACCCCGACGCCCCGCTGCACGAGCGTTACACCACCACCTTCAACCACCTGTCGGAGGACCACCTGTCCGAGATCCGGGCCATTACGCTCACGATCAACACCTTCTTCGGCTGGGACTTCAACTCGTGCGAATCGCTTGGTCGCAACGGTGTCTGGTATCCGATCGACTTCGCCAACCCGTGCCCCGATTCCCAGGTCACGTCGCTGCACCGGCACTTCCCCTGGCTGGTCCTGTCGAAGATCCGCTGGTCGGTGTTCTGCGCCGCCACCAAACGGCCGTTCCGCCGGAATCTCGACTGGGAGCCGTTCTTCGAGATCGCGGCGACCGAGGCCTCCTACGGCGAGAAGATCAAGGCCTACGGCGAGCTGGCCGAAGCGCACTTCGACACCGAGCGGTTCGAGGAGTTCTGCAACAAGCACCTGGGCGATCTCGAGGAGGTGGCGTACGAATACTTCGCCACCGATGCGTGCCGCGTCGCGGTGCGGGAGAAGGTGGCCGCCCTGTATCCCCAACACGAGGTCGAGGAATTCACGGATCGTTTCTGGACGGCCATCGGCGTCTGGCGAGACGAGGAATCACTCGGAGGAGTTGGCGGGTGAGAGGCTGTAGGCCGTACATGGGTGGGAAGCCTGAGGCCAACCATGGGTAAAGAGTCGATCACGTGGTATTCGGAGCGGGTCGAGCGGGAGGTCCGTTTCACCCGGTGGGGGGAGTTCGGCGTGCCCGTGCTCTGCTTCCCGACCGCCGGCGGCGACGCCGAGGAGATCGAGCGAAACCACCTGGTCGACTCCGTGGCCCACCTTCTCGACGGCGGTCGGGTCAAGCTCTACTCGGTCGATTCGGTTTCGGGCACGGCCTGGCTGACCGAGCACAACCGGCCACCGTTCGCCACCCGCATCCAATCGGCGTTCGACCAGTTCCTGATTCGCGAGGTGATCCCGGCCATCCACCTCGACTGCGGCGGTCCACTGCCGGTGATGACCGCCGGCGCGTCGGTCGGGGCCTACAACGCCCTGGCCGCCCTGTGCCGCCACCCCGAATTGTTCTCGACCGCCATCTGCATGTCGGGTACCTACGATCTGTCGGCCTTCATCGACGGTGAGGTCGACGAGGACTGGTATCAGGCATCACCGCTGCACTTCGTGCCCAACCTGGCGGAGGATCATCCCCTGCTGGCCGGTCTCCGTTCACGCTTCGTGATCCTGGCCCACGGGCAGGGTCGGTGGGAGAGCCCCGAACAGTCGTGGCGGGTGGCCGACGTGCTGGGCCGGCGAGGAATCCCCAACCGGGTCGACGAGTGGGGCACCGAGTGGGATCATGATTGGCCGACGTGGCGGGCCATGCTGCCCGCGTATCTGGAAGAATTGTCGTAGCGGGTTAGAGGAGGAATCAAACTGAAAACCGAACTCGTCGAGCCCGGCCGTGAGGAACCACCGGTCGAGCTGGGACCGACCGACGATCCCCCTGATCACCCGATCGCCGGAATCTGGTTGTACGAATCTGATGTCTCGCTGCTCGCCTACCTTCTGCAGGACCTGCGGGCCGCTGTCCGGCTGGCGGCGCGGGATGAGCTGACCTTCGAGCCATACCGTTCCATCACCTGGACGGTGCACGGGTTGCAGCGCCGAACTGTGATCTGTCGACCCGAACCGCTCTTCCTTTTCGGAGACGTACAGTTCGTCGGGTTCTTCGGAGACCGGCGCGACGACGACCAGGATTCCGGCATCGATGAGATCGAACTCGACGTCGTCGGCCAGTTCGTGAACTACCCGGGCATCCTGGCCTACAGCTCGATCGAGCTGGTCGACGGGCAGTGGGCCAATCTCGTGATCCACGAGTCACCCGATGATCGCGAATCGTGGCGGGCCTGCCCGGTCCACCAGAAGGCCGTCGAGATGGTGTCGCCCAAGGCCTACACCGGAGTCAGGATCCACAACGGCCACATCCCCGGCGGGGTCATCGGCACCGCCGCTCCGGTGCTCGAGTGCACAAAGTACTGGGACTTCGAGGTTGCACCGGTGTGGCGGGCCCGGCGGAACCTGCCGGGCGGAGCAACCGGATCGGTGCGCCGACCGGCAGCCGGCCCCGGCGGCGGATGAGTCGTCGGCGGCCACTCCGGCTTGCCACCCTGCTCGGACCCAACACGGTCGACGATCTCGGCCGTATCGCGGCGCACTTGGGTGGACGAGGTCCGGAGCCGATCATTGTCGACTTGCAGACGGCCGCCCCCGGCGTCGCCGATGCGGTGAACAACAGCGGTATCGACGTACTGTGGGCCTGTGGTCTGCTGACCGCCGAGCTGGTGACCGGCGGGCTCGATCTCGACGTGGTCGCCGCCCCCGTCTTCGCCGGTGAGACGGCAGCCGTCTATCGCTCGGTGATCGTGACCCGCTCCGGCGGCGACGCCGAAGGTCGACGCCTGGCCGTCAACGAGTTGGGCTCCTGGTCGGGTTATCGGGCGTTGTTCCACGATGCGGTGGTGCGGGGCGACAATCGCCGGCATCCCGACCGCATGGACGAGATCGTCGTCACCGGTGCGCACATCGCCTCGATCGCCGCGGTCGCCCAGGGCCGAGCCGATGTCGCCGCCATCGATCACTCCATCTGGAACTGGCTGTGCGCAACCGACCCGGAGGTCGTCGACGGACTCGTCGTGGTCGACGAAACCGTCGACTGCCCGGCACCGCCGCTCAGCCTCGGTCCGGGGATTCGGGGCGAGGACCGCCTCTGCGTGACCGAGGCGCTGCTCGGCTTCGACGGGCCGCCATCGCTGGCGCCGGCATCGATCGACGACTACCGCTTCATGCTCGCTTGACCCGGAC
>JAOUGG010000702.1 GCA_029857855.1 Acidimicrobiia bacterium
GACGACCGGGAAGTCGGCCGGATCGAGATTATCGGGCAGGGCGTAACGGCCGTCGCCGGCCATAACCCCGAGCGAGATCGTGCCGTCGATCTCGGGATCGACGATCCACAGCTCGTAGTACCCCTCGATGCTCGGGAGGTCGGTGACATCGCCGTCGAGATCGATGTCGAGATAGTACCGGTCCCCGGAGCGGACCAGGCGGGCTTCGCCGATCTCGGCCACTCCCGATGCCCCGTCCGACAGGCCTTCGTCGGTTACCCCCGTTGTCGCCACCACCTCGCCCTCGAGCGTGGCGGTGGTGCTGTTGTCTTCGGCCAGTTCGTCGGAGAACGCCCAGGTGACCAGGCCGCCGACGATAGTCACCGCGACCGCGGCGGCAACGGGCAGCCACTGCCGGCGCCAGGCGCTCATCTCGGGCGGGAGGGACGGCTGATCGGTGGCCCGGCGGCGGGCGGCGAGGGCGATCGTGGTGGTCGCCTGCCGCTCGATGGACGAGATGTCAGCGATGACGGAGCCGTCACCGTTGTCGGTGAGGGTCAAGGAGCGGTCGGGGCGGCCGTCGCTGTCGGCGGACACGGTGGCGAAGATCGCGTTCCAGATCGATGGTGGGGGCTCGAGGCGATGCCGGTCGGCGTCGGTGATCTCGGCCAGCAGGCCGGCGATGGTGCCGGCTCCGTTGAACATCATGTCGTCGTCGGAGGGTCCGTGGGCATGGGGGTCACTCATCGTCACCTCCCAGCTGTTTGCGCATGGCGGCCAGCGCCCGGCGGATGTCGCTCTTGACCGTTCCGAGCGGGCTGCCGGTCGTGGCGGCGATCTCCGGGTGCGTCAGTTGTTCGAAGAACGCGAGCTCGACGGCCTTTCGGGCCCGACCGGGAAGCTGGGAGATCACGTCGTCGAGGAGCATACGATCGGCGATACGTTCCACGGCGACCACGTCCTCGGTGGCCGGCTCGGTGCCGGGTTCGGTGGTGTCGGTGGCGAACTCCGGGCGGCGTCCGGATCGCCGCAGGGCGTCGACGCAGCGCCGTTTGGCGATCGTCATCAGCCAGGCGGCGAACGTACCCCGTTTCGAGTCGTAGTTCTCCCGGGAGCGCCAGGCCGAGATGAAGACCTCCTGGGTCACGTCGGCGGCCAGATTGGGCCCGACGACCCGGTGGCAGTAGCTGTAGATCAGCGCCCCGTGTTCCTCGTAGAGTGCGCGCAGGGCCTCTTCGTCGCCACATTGAAAGCCCGATACCTCGTCGATCACGCCGCTCCTTGCATCGCGGTGCCCACTCTAGTGGTCGCTGAAATCGGCCCGGTGGGACCGGACCGAGGATTTCGGCGGACGGAGGAGATCGATCGCGACGTCAGGCCTCGAATGACGATGAGCGGTCGACGGTGCAGACCTTGATGTCGTAGAACTGGTAGAAGCGGTCCCTCCCCTTAACCATGGCCTCGCGGTGCTCGGGGTGGCGGGCCCAACCCTGATGGGATTCCTCATCGGCGAACTCCACGATGGTGACCCGCTCGCCGTCTTCCGCCGTGAAGGACTTGTGCCAGACGTAGCCGGGCATGTCGACCGCCAGTGCAGCGATCTTCGGGATGAGTTCGTAGTACTCGGGGCTGTGGTCCGGGTCGAGCCGATTGCGGAAAACCGTGACAATCATGGCTCCACGATAGCGACCCGCCCGGTGTCGAACAGTGCGAATTTCCCCGACCTCCGTGGTGTGACACCATATGACATGCCCGAAGCCTCCGATGCCCCGCAGGACACGCTGAGCGCCATGGCGCGGGCCCAGCCCGACAAGACGGCCATCATCGACGACCGGCCCGGCGGGCCCGTCCGGTCGATGACCTATCGGGAGCTCAACGGCTACGTGAACCGGCTCGCCAACGGCTTGTTGAGCCTCGGTGTCGAGCCGGGCGACAGCATCATGTGGGTGGGCCAGAACTCGATCGAGGTGTCGGCGTTCAGCCACGCCGCCCGCAAAATCGGCACCGTGTCGGTGCCGCTCAACTACCGGCTGACCGACGAGGAGTCGATGTACGTCATCACCAACTCCGACTCGGTTCTCGTCTTCGCCGACGCGCCCTACGCCGACATGCTCGACCGCATCCGATCGCGGATCCCCGCCGTCGACAACGTCGTCATCTTCTCGGGCGCCGGTCCGACCGGCGGCGATCCGATCCACCCCCACGAGCTGCACCCGGGCCAGATCGCCGAGACCGATCTGCTCGGCGCGGCCGACGAGCCACCGCCAACACCGAGCGCGGGCAAGGTGATGATCTACACCTCGGGAACGACCGGCCACCCGAAGGGCGCAGTGCGTGACGCGACACTCGGCGGCGACCAGGTTGGCGCCCTGCTCCAGATGCTCAGCTACCGGCCCGACGACGTGTACATCACGTGCGGTCCGCTCTATCACTCGGGGCCCGGTGCGTTCGCCTCGCTCGGTTTCCTCATGGGCCACACCGTCGTCGTGCAGCACAAGTTCGATCCGGAGGACTGGCTCCGGCTCGTCGACACCTACCGCTGCTCGTCGAGCTTCTCGGCTCCGACCCCGATCCGGATGATCGTGAACTTGCCAGCCGAGGTGAAGGACCGTTACGACACGTCGTCGATGCGGGTCATGGTGGCCAACGCCGCCCCGTGGCCCTTTGCCCTCAAGGAGGCCTATGTCGAGGACTTCCCGCCGGAGTCGTTGTGGGAGGTGTACGGGTCGACCGAGCTCGGGGTCAACACCGTGCTCGCCCCCGACGATCAGCTGCGCAAACCGGGTTCCTGCGGTCTGCCGGCGCCGATGGTCGAGATCGCCCT
>JAOUGG010000705.1 GCA_029857855.1 Acidimicrobiia bacterium
GAGCGGCTTGAGCCGAAACAGCGTCGATCGACTCCGCAGCGGCGCATTCACCTCGAAGAACGGATTCTCGGTGGTGGCCCCGATCAACACCAGCACCCCGGATTCGACCGCCGGCAAAAGGCGATCCTGTTGCGCCTTGTTGAACCGATGGACCTCGTCGAGGAAAAGGATCGTTCCCTGCCCGTGAGCCCCGAGAACGTGCTCGGCCTCGGCGATCACCTCCCGAACATCTTTCACGGAGGCGTTCACCGCCGATAGTTGTACGAACTGTTTTGACGATGCGGTGGCGATGAGACGAGCGAGAGTCGTCTTGCCGGTGCCGGGTGGACCCCACAGAATGACCGAAGACAAGCGATCGACCTCGACCAGGCGACGGAGCGGACCGGACGGGCCCAGCAGATGGTCCTGGCCGACCACGTCGTCGAGCGAGCCCGGTCGAAGGCGGCTGGCCAGTGGCGAGCGGGACTTCAATCGCTCCTCGGCCGCCGCGGCAAAGAGATTATCGGCCACGGGTCGACGGTGCCGCGCCCACGACGGCGGCCGGGAGGTCAGGGGTGGAGTCCACTGCTGCCTGAGCCTAGCGGCAAGCAATGCGGGGCCCCGATCGGGCTTGCCGAACGTCGTCGGAGGACCGTTCGACCAACGTGCAACGGAGGCATCATGAACCAATCGGTCAACCTTTTCCTGCTGTTGGCGGTGACGGCTGCGGCGATGCTCGCTGTCTGGCTGCGTGCCCGTCGTCGCCGCAGGCACGATGTCGGCGGTCGGCAGTCGGTCGACACAACGTCGCCGGTGCCCGACGGATCCGCTGAAAGGGTGCCGCTCCCGGTGCGCCCGGCATCCACCGCCACCTTCTTCGGCGCGGAAACACCATCGGCGCCGAACCTCGTCGCGGTCGGCCGCGGGACCGTCGCCGCCTCGCCGATCGCATCATCCACCGGGGATCGGCCACCAACCTTGACCGACCTGCTGGAGGGCATACGGCTCCCCTACGATCTGATGCCGGTCACGTCGGCCGTCGAGGACGCCGATCGGCACATCGTGTTTCTCACCACGCACTCGAACGCCGGCGAGGTCGGCAAACGATTCGCGGATGAGTTGGAGCGGCTCGGGTTCGAGCTGGAGTCGGTCGAGTTCGACCAGGCGGTCGCCGTCCGCGGTGACGATGTCGTCTCGATGAAGATCGTGCCCGATGCCGATCAGGTGGAGGTCGCCGGTGGCCGCCGGTACGGTGCGGCCGGTGCGGGCGACGTGGCCTTGGAGACGTGGATCGGTCGATCGCCGGCACCTCCGGCGGCGCCCGAGTAGGCGCCGGCGCACGAGGCTCGCCGATCGTCGGCCGCCAAGCGGCCGACCCGGTGGCCGGGACGCTCAGTCGAGCGCCGGGGGAAGGATGGCGATACCCAGCTCGGACAGCTGGTCCTCGGAGACCTCGCCCGGGGCCCCCGTCATCGGGTCGAGACCGGACTGGGGTTTCGGGAAGGCGATGATCTCCCGGATGTTCTCCTCCCCCGACAGGATTGCGGCAAGCCGTTCCATGCCATAGGCGAACCCGCCGTGGGGCGGTGCACCGTATTTGAACGGGTTGAGGAAGAAGCCGAAGCGGGCCTCGATCTCCTCGTCGGAGATACCGAGCAACTTGAACACCCGCTGCTGGAGCTCCGGCTCGTGGATTCTGATGCTGCCCGATCCCAACTCCCAGCCGTTGAGCACGAGGTCGTAGGCCCAGGCCCGCACGGCCATGGGATCGCTCTCCAGCTTGTCGACGTCTTCCGGACGGGGATGGCAGAACGGATGGTGGCCGGGCCGGGGTAGACCGGTGGTGGGGTCGACGCCGACGAACAGCGGGAAGTCGACGACCCACAGGAACTTGTAGGGTCGTTCGCTGACCGGCGGGCGACCCAACCGGTTGCGCAGCTCACCCAGTACCTCACAGGTGGTGTGCCAGTCATCCGCGATCATGAGCAGCAGGTCGCCCGGTTCGGCCTCGAGCCGTTTCGACAGCTCGGCCTGCTCGGACTCGGACAGGAACTTGGCCACGGGCGATTCGAGCGCGCCGTCGTCGGCCACCTTGAGCCAGACCATGCCCTTGGCCCCGAACGACTTGGCCGTGTCGGTGAGCCCGTCGAGCTTGTTGCGACCCCAGTCGGCGGCCGCGCCGGGGGCCCGGATGCCTTTGATCGCCTCGGCGGTGGCGAACGCCTTGAACTCGGTGGCGGCGAACACATCGGTCAACTCGACCAGCTCCATGCCGAAGCGCAGATCGGGCTTGTCGGTCCCGTAGGTGTTCATGGCGTCGTGCCATGTGATCCGGGGAATGGGATCGGGGCGGGTGCCGGTCACGGCCTCGGTGGCGTCGAGTACCGAAACCTCGGTGGCGGCCAGCACGTCGTCGACTTCGACGAAGCTCATCTCCAGGTCGAGTTGCATGAACTCGTACTGGCGGTCGGCTCGGAGGTCCTCGTCACGCAGACAACGGACAATCTGGAAGTAGCGGTCGAGCCCGCCGACCATCAGCAGTTGCTTGTAGAGCTGGGGCGACTGGGGCAGAGCGTAGAACGAGCCGGGACGCTGCCGTGAGGGCACGACGAATTCCCGGGCGCCCTCGGGGGTGGCCGGCACCAGCATCGGGGTCTCGACCTCGACGAATCCCTGGTTCACCATGGCGGTGCGGACCGCGGCGTTGACCTGGGAACGGATCCGCAGGTTTCGCTGCATCCGGGCCCGGCGAAGGTCGAGGTAGCGGTGGCGGAGCCTGACCATCTCGTCGACGTCGTCGGCCCGCTCGTCGAGAGGAAACG
>JAOUGG010000704.1 GCA_029857855.1 Acidimicrobiia bacterium
CGTGGTCTATTTCGTTGTGAAGGCGCTCCTGCTCGATGGCGGCCCGGCCGTCTTCTCGCTGTTGCTGGGGGCTGCCGTGGCCGTGACCGGCCTGTGGTGGTTGTGGCGAGCCGGGCAGCGGGCCGTTGTCATCGACGGCGATCAGTTGATCATCCGCAGCGGTCAGCAGTCGAGGGTCTATTCCCGGGCGGAGATCGTCTCGATCGATCTGTCGTCGCTCGACCGGCAGATCATGTTCACCGACGGTTCCGGCATCCGGCTGCCGCTCGAGGGCCGTGAGCTCATCGAGGCCGGGTTCCTCCTCACTCCGCCTCGTCGCTACCGGGCGGTTTGACCGGATTCGGCGGGACCCGTCTCAACCGGTCGTGATGTGTTGCTGATCCACTCCGACCACGATCCGGCATAGAGCCTTCCGTCGCCGAGACCGGCGATTCGGGCGGCGAGCAGGTTGTGGCAGGCGGTGACCCCCGACCCGCAACTGGCAACCCACTCCCCCGCGTCACCGACAGCGAACTCGGTCAGCTCCCGCCGCAAGTGATCCGCGTGGCGGAACACGCCGTCGTCGGAGATGTTGTCGGTCCAGGGTCGGGACCGGCCGCCGGGAATGTGGCCGAGAACGGGATCGACGGGATTCGGCTCACCTCGAAATCGTTCGGCACTGCGGGCGTCGAGCAGAACGGATCCGTCTCGGATGCGCGCCAGGACCTCGCCGACCTCGATCATACGACCGGGCGGCCAGTCGACAATGGTCGGGTCGCCGATGGCGGTCGGGTCCGAGACGGCAGGTTCGGAGTGCGCAAGGTCACCACGTTCGAGCGGTCCGGTCCAGGCGCCGATTCCGCCGTCGAGCACGGCGACCGGGTGGCCGATCGCGTCCAGCATCCACCACATCCTCGCAGCCGTGGCCCCCGATGTGTCGTCGTAGCAGACCACGGGCCGCCGTCCGAGGCCCAGGTCGGCGATGTTGCGGCGGAACACGTCGAGCGGCGGGAGCGGATGTCTGCCCCGAGGACCGGGCGGATCGGACAGGACGGCGTCGAGATCGACGAAGACTGACTCAGGCAGGTGGCCGTCCGCGAACGCCTCGATCTTGGGGCCGGAGGGGATCGACCACCGCACGTCGGCGATGTCGACCGCATTGACGTTGCCGGCCAGCCATTCAGCGTCGACGAGAGGTCCCGGAAGTAGCATGGGCACCATCGTAGGTCGCTTCGGCGTACAGCCGAACTCAGCCCAGGCTGAAGGTCAACGTGGCGGAGTTCGCGCCTCGCTCGGGTCGTTGATAGAAATGAAGGTGTTGGCCCTCGGCGCTGAAGACGACCGTGATCGTGTTCACGCCGTACTGGGCGTTGGCCTGGTCGAGCACGATGTTGCCGGCCTGCAGCGGCAGATCGCGGCCGATCTCATAGACCAGTGTTCCGGTGGCGCCTGTGCTGAGGGCGACTTCGGAGATCTCGTTGTGCCACGGTCCCTCGAAGCCCTCGGTGACCAGGACGCCACCGTTGTCGCAGACATAGGCGTCGCGCAGCACCAGACTCTTACGAAGGTCGACGGTGCAGATCGCGGGGAGACGGGCGGCGCTCGATGTCGATTGGGTTGCCGAGTCGCCGGAGTCGGTTCTCGTCAGCGTCGGCGATGTCGAGGACTGTCCGCCGTCGTCGGTGTTGGACTGCCCGGAGCCGCCTCCAGCGCTCGCACCCTCTCCCGTGGCGTCGGTCGCCTCGCCGGCGCCGGAACCACCGTCGCTGCCGACCGATGATCCCTCGCTCTCGCCGAGCTGGGCTCCGCCGTCGCCTGATCCGGTGGCATCGGAACCCGCTCCGACGCCGAGGTCGTCGCCGGTGTCGGCATCGGATCCGGTGGAGGCGCCGTCGGCCGAGTCGTCGGTCACGGAGGGACCGGCGAGTTGACCGGATTCCAGAGAATCGGCCACACCGGCCAGCGTGTCGGTGTCGTCGCCGCCTCCGAGGCTGCGAGCGAGGAGCACGATCGGGATCAGGGCCGCCAGGGCGACCGCGATCAGCATCGCCCACGGCATTCGCAGTTCGTCGGACTGCGCCTGTTCACGGATGGGGATCTGGCGATGGAGATCCCGATGGACCCTCGGGTACTGGGCCTGGATGAACTTCACCAGCTCACCCTTGCCGCCCATCGGGTCACCGGTCGGATACCGGATCTGGGTGACCGGCGGTGCCTGGAGTTCGTTGACCGCGTCCTCGACCAGGAGGCACACCCGATCCCGGGCCAGCCGAGCCTCGAGAAATCCGGCGGCGTGCAGAATACGCTGGATCCGATGGTCGGTGCTCTCGATCGAGAGTGGATCGTTGTCGGTCACGACGAGAACCGCCATGTCGAACTTGGTCATGGCAACCTCGACCGGCATCGAGTCGAAGGTGTGGACCGTGCAGCCGTCGCTCTCCAGGGAACGTGCGAGCTGGACGACCTCCTTGTTCGCCCCGGTCGGACCCATCAGGATCCTCGGCTGACTTCCGCTAGCGTTCGCCATGGCCACGGCACCATGATAGTGACGTCCGGCGCGCTCGTTCTACCACCAGCCACCAGAAATAGGGATACCGACAAGTTTGTTCTTCGTCTTCGTATTGTGGATTCTCGGTTTCGGTCTGGCGATCGCCTTCATCACCGACGGCATCGTCTACCTCACCGGCTCCCATCGCATCCAACGTCGCATGGACCACCTCGAGCTGGGCCGCGAGCTGTATCGCGGGGTCGGGGCGGTCGAGATCGTCGGTGGACTGGGCTTGGTCTTCTCGGCATTGAGCAGCCATCCGTCGGGATGGCCT
>JAOUGG010000706.1 GCA_029857855.1 Acidimicrobiia bacterium
TCGGGGAACGGACCCGGGCGGTGACCACGAAGCGCACCGAACTGGAGGTCAAGGTCGCAGCGGTCGAGGAGCGGCGGGAACTACTCCTGAACCGCCAGGTCGAGACCGAGGCCCGCCTGGCCCGGCTCGTCACCGAACGGGAACAGGCCCGGGTGCGCCGGGTTCAGATCGAGGAGTCGATCACCGCCGTCGCCGAGCTCGACGCCCATCTCGTGGAACGCCAGGAGCTGCTCGATCGGTGGCTCGAACTACTCCGGGCCGAACAGCGGGCTCAGTCGGAGACCGCCCGACAGGTCTCGAACGACCTAAGCCGGCGGCGAGGCGACCGGTCCGCGGCCGAGAAGGAGCTGGTGGAGGTCCGGGAGCGTCGGGGCCGTCTCGACCTGAACGACACCGAATACCGGGTGAAGTTGGAGGCGCTGACCGAGGCGCTCCGGCGCGAACTCGACACCGATCCCGAGATCGCCATGACAACGCCGTGCCCCGAGATCGAGACTGGGATCGCGCCCGAGGCCCGGGTTCGGGAGCTGGAGCGAGAGCTCAAGATCATGGGTGCCATCAATCCGCTGGCCCTGGAGGAGTTCGAGGAGCTGAAGGCCCGCCACGAGTTCCTCGACGGCCAGATCAACGACGTGAAGACCGCCCGCCGGGATCTGCACAAGCTCATCCGGTCGATCGACGACGAGATCGTCGGTGTGTTCGCCGCGGCGTTCGCCGACGTGTCCGAGAACTTCCAGGCGTTGTTCACCACACTCTTCCCCGGAGGCAAGGGTGGCCTCAAGCTCACCAACGGTGACGACCTCTTGAACTGCGGGATCGAAATCGAGGCCAAGCCGTCGGGCAAGAACGTGAAGAAGTTGTCGTTGCTGTCCGGCGGTGAGCGGTCGCTGGTGGCGCTGGCCTTCCTGTTCGCCGTGTTCCGGAGCCGCCCCTCTCCGTTCTACGTGATGGACGAGGTCGAGGCGGCACTCGACGACATCAACCTGTCGCGGTTCCTGGCGCTGGCCGAGGAGTTCCGCAAGGACGCCCAGCTCATCATCGTCAGCCACCAGAAGCGGACCATGGAGGCGGCCGACGTGCTCTACGGCGTCAGCATGAAGCCCGGTGGTTCGTCAAAGGTGGTCACCGAGAAGGTCAACGACGGCAACATCGACCGCCTCGCCCAGCGAGCCCAGGATCCCGACGAGGGCGAGAACGCCGCCTGAGTAGCACGGCCCCGGACCTCGGGGAGGCGCACCGCCGTCGATGACAACACGGTGTTGTTCCGTCTCGATGGCCCGATGGGTAACTTCCCGTACATCGTCTCGTCCGACAACTACAACTCGTTTGTTCTCCCAGCCTCGGTTACCGACACATCAGCCTTTGCCACGGCCAACATTCCGACCACCGGCGCTTACATGATCGAAAGCTTCCGCCGGATCCTGGGACTCACTCCGAAACAGCTGATCATGCGGTTCCGGGTCGAGGAGGCACTTCGGCTGCTCGAGACGACGGATCGGCCCTTGTCGGAGATCGCACCGCTGTGCGGCTACTACGACCAGAGCGCCTTCACCCGGCACTTCCGCCGGGTCGTCGGATTCGGGCCCGCTGGCTGGCGGGACCATCGGGCCGTACCATCGAACGAGTGAGCGAACCTGCCGACCAGGCCCCCGATGCAGCGGATCCGTCCAGCGCCGGGGCACGGCCGAATGAGGAGATGACCGAGTCGATGCGGGAGGTCATGAGCCTGGAGGGAGACGTCGACAAGCTCAGCGCCTACTACGCCCGATGGGCCTCGTACTACGACGCCGACGTCGCCGAACACGGCTATGGGTTGCCGCGGATGATGCTGGCCGCAGTGTGGGCTGCGTCGGATCGGGACGAGGCGGCCGCCCGCTATCTCGACCGATCGGTTCCCGTGCTCGATGCGGGATGCGGCACCGGACTGGTCGGCTCGATCATGCACGAAGCCGGCTACACCAACCTGAACGGCGTCGACCTCTCCCACGAGATGGTGGAGCGGGCCCGGGAGCGGGGTATCTACCGATCCATCGAGGGAGGCGTCGATCTGTCCCGGCCGGTGCAGGAATACCTGAGGGGGCGGGCGGCGATCGTGCTCGTCGGCGGCGTGTTCACGGTCGGCCACATCCCTCCGGAGTCGCTGGCGGTTGTCGCCGACCTGGCCGCGCCGGAGGGACTGCTCGTGGTCAGCACCCGACGGTCATACCAGGAGTCGACCGATTTCGTCGCCGTGCAGCAGGCGATGGTCGACGCCGGCCGCCTCGAATTGCTGGCCCACCTGCCCGATGCGCCCTACACGATGGACTCGACCGGCGACTATTGGGCCTGGCGGGTGTCAGGCGGTTGACCGTTCGACCCCTGATCGTCGGCGTCCGTCTGATCGGGAATCCTCCCGATCGGAGATCCACATCTTGCCGCCCGCTTCAGCGATTCGGATCTCGCCGGTAAGCGTGCCTGCCGCCGAGAGCTACTCCGCATCGCCGTTTCGAGCGCAGCAGCGGACCGGTCATCGGCATGGTGGCCCGGCTCGATCACCAAAAGGGCATCGATATCGCCCTGTCCTTGGTCGGGATACTCAACTCGTTGCCGGCCCGGTTGATCCTCCACGGATCAGGCGACCCGGCCCGGGCCCACCACGCCGCATGCGATGAGCTACGGGTTCTCGCAGGCCGATCGCTCACGTGCCCGAGGTAGAGGTCCTGCTGCCTGTCGAGCTCCGGGAGATCATGGCCGCGAGTGGACGGCGTATCGCTCGACTGCACCGCCCGATAACACGAGCCATTTCGGAAGCGTGGG
>JAOUGG010000054.1 GCA_029857855.1 Acidimicrobiia bacterium
CGACGCCGAGGGCCTCAAGTTGTCGAAGAAGCTCCGCAACTACCCCGATCCGCTCGAGGTGTTCGAGACGGTCGGCTCCGACGCGCTCCGCTGGTACCTCATGAGTTCGCCGATCCTGCGCGGCCTCGATCTGCGTATTGAAAAGGACGGCTCCGACGTCCGCGAAGTCGTGCGCCAGGTCCTCAACCCGATCTGGAGCGCCTACAGCTTCTTCACGCTCTACGCCAACGCCGACGGCTACACGGCGTCGTTGCGCACCGACTCGACCGACGTGCTCGACCGCTACATCCTGGCCAAGACCCGCCAGATGGTCGAATCGACCACGCAGAACCTCGAGGCGTACGATCTCGCCGGTGCGGCCGCGTCGATCCAGGGTTTCCTCGACGCACTCACCAACTGGTACATCCGTCGAAGCCGGGAGCGATTCTGGAACAGCGGGAGTGACGGTTCGAAATCGGTCGACGCCGACGCGCTCGACACCCTCTACACCGTGCTCGTCACGCTGACGAAGACGGCCGCCCCGCTGCTGCCCTACATCACCGAGGAGATGTGGAGCGGGCTGGTGGGAGTGCGCGAGCGCCCATCGAGCGTGCATCTCCAGGACTGGCCGGATCCCTCCGAGCTGCCCGCCGACCACAACCTGGTTTCGGGCATGGACCGGATTCGTGCCGCAGCGTCCACCGCATTGTCGCTGCGTGATTCACACGGGCTGCGGATTCGCCTGCCGCTGGGTCGCGCCGTCGTCGCCGGAGCCGACGTCGACGACCTCGCCCCGTTCACCGACCTGCTGGCCGACGAGATCAACGTCAAGTCGGTCGAGTTGACCGACGACGTCACCAGGTTCGGTTCGTTCCGCCTGCAGCCCAACGGACGAGTGCTCGGTCCCCGTCTCGGTCCTGAGGTTCAGAAGGTCATCAAGATGGCGAAAGCCGGTGATTGGTCGGCCAACGCCGACGGCACCGTCACCGTCGGCGATCAGGTGCTGCAGGCCGACGAGTTCGAGCTACGGCTCCAGCCGCTCGACGGCGTCACCGCCGCCGCGCTCCCCGACAACTCGGCCGTGGTGGTGCTCGACACCGACGTGACCCCGGAGCTCGAGGCCGAGGGCCGGGCCCGCGACCTGGTTCGGGTCATCCAACAGGAACGAAAGGATCGTGACCTACAGGTCACCGACCGGATCCGCCTGACCCTCGATCTCTCCGACACACTGGCCGATTCGCTCCGACCCCATTTGGACTGGCTGCAGAGCCAGGTCCTTGCGGTCGAGTTGGCCGAGGGACGGAATCTGGCGGCCACCGCCAAAGTCGACGGCCAGCAGATCGGCTTCGACTTCGACCTCGCCGACCAGTAGACGGAGTGGACGTAGAAACGGAACGAAAGGCGTCGGTCGTGAACACCCGGCTCTTGGAGGCGGTGTTGGTCTGGGACCTTCGGCACTTCCACCGGCAGGTCCCGTGATCTTCGATGGTCACATGCTACATGTTGCTCGAGGCTTCATTCGGGTCTTGGGCTCCGCCGCTGTCGGGGTCCTGTTCGTCGGCTTGACCACTGGTTGTAGCGAGCCGCCGCCCCCGTCTGCTGAGACTGCTGCACTGGAGGGCTCGTTACTGAGGCTTGCCGATGTTGGCGGCGGTTTCACAGAGGAGTATCGGGGTCCAGTGGGCGAGTCAGGCGGGGAGGTGTGCCCGGAGTCGGACTTCAAGTTCAACGATGCCGGGATGGTGCGAGCATCGTTTGTATTGTCGCTCGATGGGGGCGACGAGGTAGGTCTGGCCCAGATGGTTCGTGTCGCCGAGCCCGACGAGCTTGACATTCTGTTCCCCGCGCTCAAGTTGGCCTTCGAGGCGTGTTCGGGGGTCGTGTGGACCGACTACGGCCAGACACAGACCCTTGATGTCGTGTCCGCCCCCAACGTCGGCGATGATCGGATCGCGGTCCACGCCCGACATGGTGATCCGCCCTTCGACGGGCGACACGACGACATCCGGACCATATATGTCCGCTCCGGAGACATCTTCATGGAAATCAGCATTGCTGAGCCGCTCGATGACGCTGATCAGAAGGTATCGGTCGGTGACACGGAGTTCGAGCGACTCGTCGACGAGGCCGTTGCCCGACTTGCAGGCTGACATCGCCGGCAAGCCTCAGCTCGCCCGGGTCAGAGTGAACGCCGCCGCCTACCTGACTGCAATCAAGCCCACAACCGGAGGTTTTCCGCAGCCTGCTACTGGCCGCCTCGGCCGCGGCCGAACCAGCCGCCGCCGCCCCGATCCTGCTTGTCGTCGAGGAAATCGGCGATCGCATCGTCGGACTCGGGATCCTCGGTGGTCACTCGGCGGAGTTCGTCGAGAAACGGATCTCCGGTTGCTCCGTCACCGTTGGGCCCGGTATCGGCGTCGCCCGGAGCGGGCGGCGGGGGGATCACCTGGGTTTCCACGCCGAGCTGCGGATCACCACCGATGATCTCGAGGTCGTCGACGGCACCGAGATCGACGCTGTCTTCGGTTGCCTGGACGGGCACGTCGCCGGTCTCGACGATCTCGGCCGGGTCGAAGTCGCCGGTCTGAACGGCAAGGCCGTCATCGAGATCGAGATCGACGCCTTCGTCGACGTCGGCGTCCAGGTCGGGGGCCAGCACGTCGAGATCGGCGGCACTGATGGTGTCCTCCGCCTTGACGGTGGCTTCGACCGATGTCTCGGCCTCGGCCTCCAGCTCGTTGAGTGCCACCACCTCGACCGCGATCGGTGGGTAGTTGTCCGCGTTGAACTCCTTCAGCTGGGCGGGTTCGATGCCGTCGTTGCTCCGCAGGCGCTTCGGATCATCCAGCACGCCGGCGATGTCCTCCAGCGCGGCCTTGACCTGAGCGCTGCGTGATGCGAGGTGCTCCTCGAATCGGAGCACATCCTGCTGCAGCAGGGCATGGGTTTCCTCGAGCTCGGTGATCTGACCCAGCAGCCGAGTGCGCTCGGAGTCATGCGCCTCGGACAGTTCGGTCTCGACGGCTTCGAGCCGCTTGCGGGCCTCGTCGCGGGCCTCTTCGAGTAGGCGGGCCCGCTCGGCGGCCGCCTCCGACATGAGACGCTCACGGTAGGCCACGGCCTCCGTGGTCATCTCCGCCGACTGGTCGCGGGCGTCGGCCAGGAGGGCGTTCGACTGGAACTCGGCCTCGGTCCGGAGACGCTCGGCTTCCTCCTTGGCCTCCCGGATCGTGGTGTCGGCCTGGCGTTGGGCCGAGACCAGGGTGTTCCGAAGCGTCTCGTCGAAGTCGGGCTGCGGAGCCGGCGGCATGTCGGGTGCCGTCGACCGGGACGGGCTCCGGGCCTCCACCAGGCGGGCCTCGGCGGCGGCCGCCCGATTCTCGGCCTCGGACAGGCGGGCCTGCAGGCGCTCGATCTCATCGGCGAGGGGTGCCAGGTTGGCCAGCACCCGATCGACCTGATCCTTGCTGTATCCCCTCGGTTCCTCCTCGAAGCGGATGTCGGGGATCCGCCGGAGAAGTCGCAGCTTGTCGCTTTGCAATGGCATCCGTCTAGGTTAACCAACACGCCGACCAATCGCCCACGTTGACACAACACGGTTCGAACCGTTTGTCGGCGAGGATCGGACACGGTTGCCGACGAGGGACGACGCAACCCGGACCGGGTGCGGTCAGCAGAGAATCTGGGCGACGATCTGCAGTGCGATCAGTATCAGCAGCTCGGCGATACCGAAGCCGGCCATGGCCCCGGGCAGCGGCGGCACAACGCGGCGAACCGGCATGACCACCGGTTCGGTGGCGGCAACCGACATCGAGCGGATCGACCCCCACGCAGTGTCGGGTTGGATCGGGAAAAACGAAAGTACGAGCCGCAGCAGAAACACGAATTCAAAGAGCAGAACGGCAACGCAAAGGATCTCTGAGACGTTCATGGGTTACCTAGCGTAACCCCGCTGCTCGATTCGGCGGCGGTCGTCGTCGGAGACGTCGAGGCCCTCGGGTGTGAGGAGGAAGACCTGAGGTGCCAGCTTCTCCATGCTCCCGTCGAGCGCGTAGCAGATGCCACTGGCGAAATCGACGAGTCGACGGACCAGATCACGTTCGAGGCCCTGCAGATTGACGACGACAGGCGTGCCCCGTTTGAACTCGTCACCAACCTCCTTTGCGTCGGCGAACGACTCGGGGGTCAGGGTTCGGGGTCGGCTTCGGGCGGACTCGATCGAACGCACGACGGCTCCTTCGGCTTTGGTTGGCTCGTCGACGGACGGCGATTCATCGAGCGATTCGGATTCGGAAAGGTCGAGTTCCAGCTCATCGAACGGGTCGGACTGGAGTTCCTCGAGAAGGCGTTGATTCTGGTCGAGCCGTTGCTGGCGTTCGGGACCGCTCCTGGTTCGGATCCGGCTGTGATTGGCCGCCGGCCGACCTCGCCGGTCGACGGAGCCGTCGGCTCGGCGGGCTTCGATCTTCGCCGTCGTGATGTCGACGACGTCGCGATCCTCGTCGCCGGCGCGTCGCTCGAGGTCGTCGAGGTAGCCTCGTCTCGGCCTGACATGACGATCGGACGGTCGGGCCTGCCCAGCGGACGCAGCCGCCCGTCGGCTTCGGTGGTCGACGCCGGGTTCGTCGTATTCGTCGGGGCCCAACCCGACATATGCTCTCAAGGCACGTAACAGCGACATCGCTCTTTCTCCTTGGGCCAGATTCTAGTTGCCGCGGCGGACCCGGTTGCGCATACTCGGTCCGAGATCAACGGCGATCTCGGGGGCCGAAGAGTGCCGAGCCGATGCGAACCATTGTGGCGCCCTGCCGGACGGCGATCTCGTAGTCGCCGCTCATCCCCATCGACAGTTCGGGAAGGCCGTGTTCCGATCCGAGGTGCCGCAGGGCGTCGAACGCCGGGCGGGGGTCCGACCCGTCGGTCGGGCCGATCGTCATCAGGCCGCGTACGTCGAGCCCGCGACCGCGGGCATCGTCGACCAGGGCTCCGACATCGGCAGGGGCGCAGCCGGACTTCTGCGCCTCGTCGGTCGTGTTCACCTGGATCAGCAGGGAGGCACCCGGCCGGCGTTTGGCCAGTTCCTTGGCCAGCGATCGCCGGTCGACGGTCTGCCACACGGTGACGAGGTCACCCATCATCTTGATCTTGTTGCTCTGCAGCCCACCGATGAAGTGCCACCGAATCTGTTCGGCCACATCCGGTGACCGTTGCGTCAGCGTCTCGGCCTTGGCCACGAGCTCCTGGGCGTAGTTCTCACCCAGGACCGTCAAACCGGCGGCCACGGCGTGTTCGATGAGCTCCGGCCCGAAGGTCTTGGTCACAGCGACGATCGACACCTCCTGGTCCGGTGACCGGGCGGCGTCGATACGCTGCCGCACCTCGGCCAGTCGGGTGGTTATCTGCTCGACGGTCGCCGGGGCCGGTTCCATCATGCCGCCGGTTCGATCCAGGCCACGGTCGTCTGGCGCTCGTCGTCGCCTCGGATCCGATGGCTGAAGTACTGGTCACCGCTGGTGCACGGCCCGATGTCGGTCACCTTCCACCCGGCGGCCTGGCAGGCCCGACCCACCGCCGTCGGCATGTCGAGCGCACTGGTGCCCCATGCTGTGAGACCTTTGACCTCTTCGCCGTAGCGCTCGATCACCTCGGCCAGATCGTCGGTCCCGAACTCGTAGCGGTTGGGGTGGATGCACGGGCCGACGAGGGCCTCGACCGGCCGTCCGGCCCGTTCGATCAACCGCTCGCCGACCGACTCGATGATGCCGTCTACGAGGCCCCGCCAACCGGCATGCACAACCGCCACACCCCGTTGCGCGACCAGTACGACCGGCGTGCAGTCGGCGGTTGTGACGGCGATCGGGCAACCGGCTGCGACGGTCAGCAGGCCATCGGCGGTGGCGCCGGCATGCTCACCGGGCTCGGAGACCTCCAGCACGGCCGTTCCGTGAACCTGGTGGATCCAGGTCCAGGGCGCGTCGACGATGGCCCGCCGGCGGGCCTCGACGTCGGGAGCCGGGTCACGAATCTGGAAGTCGCCGTCGGAGCGGTCGGTCGTGAAGATTCTCACGGTTCCGCCGTCGATCAGCACCCGTCGGGGGTAGCCCACGGACCGAACCGATCAGCGAAGAAACGAGGGTACGTCGAAGTCGTCTTCGGGATCCTCGTCCTCTTCGAAGAGGTCGAGGAGTTCCCGGGTGGCCGATCCGTTCACGTGTTCGGCAGCCCCGTTGCCGTTGCCGCGACCGCTGCCGTTTCGATGACCGACCTCGGCTTCGAACTCGTGGTCGGTGGTGACCAGGCCGGCCTCGTCGTCGACGAGATCGATGAACTGGTCCTCGTAGCGGTCGAATCCGGCGGCAATGACGGTGACCTGGATCTCCTCGCCGAGGTTCTCGTCGACCACCGTTCCGAAGATGATATTGGCATCGGGATGGGCAACGTCGTGGATGATCTCGGCCGCCTCGCTGACCTCGAACAAACCGAGGTCGCTCGATCCGGCGATGGTGAGCAGGATGCCTCGTGCGCCCTCGATGGAGGCTTCGAGCAACGGGCTGGCGATCGCGGCCCGGGCCGCCGACAGGGCACGGTTCTCACCGCCGGCCCGGCCGATACCCATCAACGCGCTTCCGGCCTCGTGCATGATCATGCGTACATCGGCGAAGTCGGTGTTGATCAGGCCGGGCGTGGTGATCAGATCGGCGATGCCGCTCACGCCCTGCAGAAGGATCTCATCGGCCATGCGAAACGCCGACACCATCGACGTCTTTTCATCCGCGATCGACAGGAGCCGGTCGTTGGGGATGACGATCTGGGTGTCGACCTTGTCTCGCAGCCGTTTGATGCCGGCCTCGGCCTGGGCCGCTCGACGGCGACCCTCGAACCCGAACGGTCTGGTGATCACCGCGATGGTGAGGGCGCCCTGACTCTTCGCGATCTCGGCAAGGACGGGAGCGGCACCGGTTCCGGTACCACCGCCTTCACCGGCGGTGATGAAGACCATGTCGGCGCCGGACAGCGCCTCGCTGATCTCCTCGCGGTGCTCCTCGGCAGCCTGCTGGCCGACACCGGGATCGCTCCCCGCGCCGAGCCCGCGGGTCAGTTCGCGGCCGATGTGTATCTTGGTTTCGGCGTCGCTCATCAAGAGGGCCTGGGCGTCGGTGTTGACCGCGACGAAATCGACGCCTCGGAGCCCGGCGTCGATCATGCGGTTGACGGCGTTACAGCCGCCTCCGCCGACGCCAACGACCTTGACTACGGCCACATAATTCTGACTACTCATTCCAACCTCGTCATTCCAACCTCAAGGCTAGCAACCGCCCGGTGTGCGGACTGGGATGCCATGCAGGGGTTCGGGGATATGTTCGTTCCTGTTCTTGTTCGTTCTTCGATGACACCTTTCGGTGATCGTGGATGATTGGTGGATCAAAGACAAGCACCCTCGGCGGATTCGACCCGCCGTACGGCCGCAGCGGACGGGACCCGAAGATCGATCATGGAGACACAGGCCAGGTCGACCCGGGCCAGAACGGTCTCCAACGCCTGGATCTTCTCGCCGAGCAGTGAGCTGTCGCCGACGTTGGCCCGACCGCCGCTCGCCAGTTCGAGATACAGATCACCCTCCGACACCGTCATCGCCGACACCTGATCAATGAGGGACGGGGGCAGGGACTGGATCAGGCTGAGGATCAGCCCCGTCTCCTCGGGCGCCGATTCGCCGGGCCGCCCCGACGCCTCGACGCCGACGACGGGGAGGAATCCGTCGGGCGGTCCGTTGACCAACTCGAGCTGCTGTCCGAGCTGATCGATCAGCACGTGGCGGCCCGATCCGACGTCACCGTCACCGGCACCGGCGCCGGCTCCGGGACCAACGACGGGCAACGCGAGGACCGGCTCCCGCTCGGTTACCCGCACGATGATCTCGCCGTCGAGGCGGCGTTCGACGTCGGCCTTGCGCACCCACGGAAGTTCCTCGACCCCGGACTCCGCCCCGGCGAGATCGAGGTCGAGCAGTGGCATACCGGCAAGTATCGAGGTGGCGGCGACGACGTCGTCGACCGGAGTGCGGGCATTGCCGACCACGGTGACGGTATCGACGTCGGCCAGCTCACTGTTCAACACGCCGATCGCCGACACGGCCAGCAGCGACACGACGGTGAGTGCGAGCACGACCCGGAGCCGCCGGGCACCCTCCTGGCGGCGGATCTCCTGGCGGCGCCCGACGAATCGGTCCGACGAGGATCCGACTCGTATCGAGTCGGTGTTGTAGCCGACCGGTGTCGGTTTGGCCGGCGTTCGAGCGGGCTTGGAGGTGCGCCTCCGACCGGTTCCACCGCTCTTGGTGCTCTTGTTGCTCTTGGTTCGCTTGGTGCTCTTGCCGGTCGCGGCACTGCGGCCGGGGTTCGACGGGCGACGTCTGGTGCTCGGCGGAGACGAGCTCATTGACATCCCACCTCCGTTGACGGGATCGACTCGAAGCCGATGAGTTTGTTCTCGGCGTGCAGCTCGATACCGGTTTCGGCCAGCACCCGACGCTGCAGTTCGCGAATCAGGCGGTACACGTCGTCGGCTGAACCGTCCGGCTCGGCCTGGATGAAGTTGGCGTGCTTCTCGGACACCGACGCCGTTCCGACCCGCAGGCCCTTCAGGCCGAGCGAGTCGATGAGCCGACCGGCCGAGTCGCCCTCCGGATTGGCGAACACGCTGCCCGCGTTCTGCCCGCCGGGCTGATTGGCCCTCCGCCACCGCACGATCTCGCTGATCTCGATCTCCGACTCCGTGCGGTCGCCGGGCGCCAAACGGAGCCTGGCGTCGACGACGATCTGCCACGGCAGGATCGCCGAGACCCGGTAGCCAAGCCGGAGGTCGTCGAGCGACCAGTTCCGGACGCCCTCGGCCGGATCGGCCGACCGCAGATCGAAGACACCGGCCGTGATGAGCGAGGCGGCCATGTCGGATCCGTGGCCGCCGGCGTTCATCCGGACCGCCCCGCCGATCGAGCCGGGCACGCCGACCGCCCACTCGAAACCGGTGAGGGCGGCCGCCGCGGTCTTGCGGGCGACGACCGGAAGCAGGGCCGCGCCACCGGCCGCGACCAGGGGTTCGTGCTCGTCGACGGTGATCGCGGCGAACTCCTCGCCCAAGTGGACGACGATTCCCTCGAAGCCGGCGTCGGCCACCAGCATGTTGGAGCCCTTGCCGACCACGAGCACCGGACAATCGACCTCGGTCAGCGCCCGGCGCACCAGTTGCAGGTCGGCCTCGGAACGGGCCTCGACCCACAGGGCGGCCATGCCGCCGACCCGGTAGGTGCAGTACGGGGCGAGGCTCACGTCGACGCGAGCCTTCGGGCCGAGAATCCGGTGGGCCGGAGCGAGATCGGGGCGGGCGCTCAACGGCTTTCGAGTTCCGGGAGGAGGCGATCGGGCACTGTCGTCAGGTCGCCTGCACCAAGGGTCAGGCAGAGGTCGCCGCTGCGGAGCTCGGCCAGCATCGCTGCGGGTAGATCGTCGAGCCTCTCGACATAGCGAACGTCGGTGTCGGGATGGTGCTCGGACACGACCTTCACGATCAATTCACCGGTGATGCCGGGTCGCGGTTTCTCGCCGGACGGGTAGATACCGGTGACGAACAGCACGTC
>JAOUGG010000707.1 GCA_029857855.1 Acidimicrobiia bacterium
TGCCGAACACGTACAGCACCAGTTCCGGGCTCAGCGCCACGCGACCGAAGTCCATCGCGACGGTCGTGCCCTTCTTGGCAGTGGCGTCTCCGACATCGTCCACGTCCTCGGAGACCTTGGTCATCGCGGCCTCGGTGGTCAGCGGTTCGATGTCGGAGATGGAGGTCACGAAGGTGGTCTTGCCGACGGCGAACCCGCCGGCCACGACGATCTTGACGGGAATCGGTGTGCTCATCTGCTGCCTCCCTACAGACTCTGCAGGCCCTCGAGGACCCGCTCGAGCAGCTGAATGTCCGGCCGGCCGCCCTGCTGGGTGACCGCGACCGTCTGACTGTCGACATCGCCGCTGGTGATGAGATCGCCGACGAGAACCTTGGCGACCTGGAGCGGGACATGCAGATGGGCCGATATCTCGGCCACCGACAGTGGCTGGCGGCAGATCTCGACGATGTCCCGCAACTCGAGAGCGAGCATGGCGGCGCGTCGAAGACCCTGTTCCGTGGTTCGAATCTGCGTCTCCAGACCGAGTTCCACCTCCGTTCGGGTGCGGCCACCGGTGAGGGTGTAGGGCCGAACCCGAAAGGTGGGGGACGCAGCGGCCGACGCCGGCTGGGCTGGTCCGGAATCGGTCATCGGGGAAGCGCCGCCTGAAGTTCGGCCCGAAGCTCCGGGGTGAGTGCGGCGCCGGCCTTCTCGACCAGAACCGCCATCTCGTAGCCGATCAAACCGATGTCGGATCCGGCATCGGCCACGACGGCCAACAATGATCCGTCGCTGATGCCGGTCACGAAGAGAAAAGCGTTCTCCATCTCGACGATCACCTCGGTCACGGCACCGCCGTTGAAACGGCCGGCCGCTCCGTAGGAGAGGCCGATGAGTCCCGATGCGACAGCGGAGAAGCGGTCGACCGAGTCACGATCGAGACCGGTCGACGCTGCGATGGGCAGCCCATCGGACGACACCACAATGGCCTCGGTCACCCCGGGGACCTGGGAAACGAAGTTGTTCACCAACCAGTTGACGTTGGTCGCTGCATCACTCAGATGGGCCATCATCCCTCCTCGCCAGTCTCAGCCGGGGACTTGTTCCCCTTGATGCCGTCCCGGTAGCGGGAGAGCATCGATCGGATTTCTTCGGGATTGCGGGTGCTCGCGGCGACGGGTCGTCCCTCGCCGATCGGCACCTTCGACTGTCCACGCTTGCGTCGGGTCAGGCCGGACGTGGTGGCCTCCGGTGCCGGGGAGGAGATCGGTCCGGATGTGGGGTCCGCCACCGGCGGTTCCTCCACTCGAGGTTCCTCGAGCAACGACGCCATTCCCGATTCGAACGCCTGGCCCGTGGGGAGGGCGTCCTCGAGATTGATGGGTGGCTGACCGACCGGGACCGTCTCGGCAGCCGGTACCGGGGCCGGCGACGCCGACGGCGTCTCCTCCTCGACCGGCATCGACGTCGCGGTCGCCGTCTCGGATTCCGTGCTCACCGCCTCGCGGGCCTCGGCCACGGTGAACTCCTGCTGTGCCGGGGAGGCGTCGAAGGAGCCGCTGTCCTCCACCGGCTCGACCGGTTCCCCGGTCCAGGGGTCGTTGTCGAGTATCGAGGGAGATGAGGATTCGACCGTCGCCCGGTCGGTGAGAGGTGGTGCATCGAAGTCGGGCGAGACGGCCGGTGGAGTCCAGCCAGGTTCGTGAGACACCGCGTCGGCCATAGCCGCCACCTCGGGTGGCAGCGAAATGGGAGCGTCGGGAGTAACCGGCGGCGGGGTCCAGGTCTCCTGGACCTCGTCGGCCGCCTGGCTCGGGGAGCTTGCGCCGGTGTCTGCAGGCCGGGCACCGGGTGTTCCCCCGCCGGCGAGCGCGGACACATCGAGTCCGAGCAGCTTGCTCAGCGCCGGCGACTTGTTCTGCTGCGGATCCTCCTCGACTGCGGGCGCCTGGGGCTCCGGGGTTTCCGGAGCAACGACCGATCGTCGGATCCCGCTGTTGTCGCCGACCTCGGTGAAGACCGACGTCGGCACCGCGATCCGGGCGGTGATGCCGCTGTTGGCCGTCTTGATGAGGTCGACCCGGGCACCGAGGCGCTGAGCCAGTCGGCCGATCACCACGAAGCCAAGCGAGCGGCCCATGGCCAGTCCGAGTTCGGGCGGGCTGGTCAGCGTCGTGTTGGCCTTGGTCAACTGCTCATCCGGCATGCCCATGCCGTGATCGACGATCTCCACCAGATACTGTCCGTCGATGAGTCGACCGGACACCTCGACCGGGGCATCGGGCGGCGAGAACTGCGTGGCGTTCTCCATCAATTCGGCCGCCATGTGGGCCAAATCGACGGCGGCGGCCGCCGTCACCTGTCCCGGCTCGACCGACGCAAGCTCGATGTGCTGGTAGTTCTCGATCTCACCCATCGCCACACGAAGCACGTCGGCGACATCGACGGGTCCGCCACGACGCCGACCGGGGTCGGCCTCGGCGAGAACCAGAAGGCTCTCGGCGTTTCGCCGCATGCGGGTGGCGAGGTGATCGACCTTGAACATCTGCTCCAGGCGGTCCGGATCCTCCTCGGTGTTCTCCAGCTGATCGATGTACTCGACCTGCCGATCGAGAAGCGCCTGGCTCCGTCGTGCCAGGTTGATCACGATGTTGGAGATGCCCTTCTTGATCGATTCGTTCTGGTTCCGATCGATCTCGAGGGTGTTGCGGTGCATCGCATTGATGGCCGAGGCGAGATGACCGAGTTCGTCCTGGGACGACTCGTCGAGTTCGCGCCAGACCTCGATCGGTTCGCT
>JAOUGG010000708.1 GCA_029857855.1 Acidimicrobiia bacterium
CCTTCCCGAACGAGATGTGGCGGTTGGCGTTGGGGCGACGGATGTCGAACCGGTCGGGTTCCGGCCACAGCTCGGGCTCCCGGTTGGCCGAGGCGAAGTTGAGCAGAATCGGGGTCCCGGCCGGAACCGGGTAGCCGCCGAGCTCGGTGTCGGTCGTGGTGATCCGCCGCCAGGAGATCTGGCTCGAATTGAACCGCAGGACCTCCTCGACCGCGTTGGGGATCAGCGCCGGATCGGCCCCGACGGCGGCCCAGTCGTCGCGTCGGGGCAGGAGGCACTGCAGGGTGTTGCAGATGAGGGCGGTGACCGCCTCGTGACCGGCGAACGACAAGCCGTAGATGATCGACTCGACTTCTCGGTAGGTCAGATCCTCCGGATGCTCCTCGTGGGCCGTGATCAGCTCGGAGGCCAGATCGTCGCCCCGGTTGGCCCGCTTCTCGGCGGTGAAGTCCCGGCAGTAGCGCCAGTAGGCCAGCATGTGCTCCGCGATCTCGGCCTGTTCGGCCGGCGTCGGTCGACCCCAGGAGAAGGCCTTGCGATCGCCACACCACCCTTTGAGCAGTTCGTCGTCCGACGGCGGAAAGCCGATGAACCGGAACACGGTCTCGCCGGGCAGGGGGAAGGCCAGGGCGTCGATGAACTCGGCCGGCGAGCCACCGGCCAGCATCTCGTCGATCAATTCGTGGGTTCGGCTTCGGATGTAGGGCTCGAGGGTCTTGAGGCGGCGGTTGGAGAAGCCCTGGCGGGTGTGGACGCGGATCTTGCCGTGGTCGGGTTCCGGGCGGTTCGACATGACGGCCACGGGATCGAAGTCCGGGGCGGACAGGATCTCGTGGGCTTCTGGAGCGAGCGGGAACACCGGATCCTGCACGTTGACCGAGGCAAAAGTCTCGTGATCGGTGAACACGGTCTCGAGATCCTCCATCCGGGTGACAACCAGGTAGCCGAGCTCCTCGGCGTAGAACACGGGATGTTCTGCGCTCAGCTCGGCTGCGATGGCATAGGGTTCAGCCAGATAATCGTCGTCGAGCGGGCTCCAGGAGTGGTGAATCGGACAGCCGGTGGGTGGGGGCGGCGGGGCCGGACGCTCCTGGTGATAATCGTGCTCGCTCATCTCGCCCAGTCTCCCATGTTCGGGGCGACGCGCCAAAGGGCCGGGGCGAACCCCGGCCCTTTCCACGCCCGGTTTCCTAGCGCAGCACCGGGGCGTAGCCGCTGACGTCGAGCAACGGTTCCTTCACGCCGTCGCCGCTGTCGTCGGTCCAGTTGCTGTTTCCGTCGTCCTGAAGACGGCTGTAGAGGTTCGCCACGTCGGCCAGCGTGTCGTCCTGATCGTTGCGGCAGGTCGACGAGGCGCCACCACCGGGCAACCCGTTGAAATCGGCCAGCGCGCTGACGGTCAACACGTTGTCGAACGCCGCCGGGCTGTACCGGGAGGCGAGATCGGCGTCGTTGCCGGCGGCGACGGCGAAGGCCACGCCGAGGTTCACCGCTCCCTGGATGGCGTCGTATTCGGCTTGGCTGTAGCCCCGACCACCGAGGCTCATGTTGGCCACCTCGATGGTGTTCGAATTGGCGGCCACCCAGTCGATTCCGGCGATGATCCAGGAGGTCCGACCGGAGCCCCGGCGATTCAGAACCTTCACGGCATGGATGCGGGCGCCGGGAGCGATGCCGACGACGCCGTCGTTGTGGTCGATGGCGCCGATGGTGCCGGCAACGTGGGTGCCGTGGTAATGGTCGTCGTCGCCGTTGCCCCGGCAGCCTCGCATGCTGGCACAATCGACGCCGTCGACCACGTTCAGGTCCGGGTGTTCCCGATCCACGCCGGTGTCGATCACGGCGACGTCGACGTCGACCCGTTCATTGTCGATGTCGTCGATGCCGATGCCGGCATTGGCGGTGGCGAAGGTGCGGTCGATGCCCGTGGGAATGTCCTGGGCGAACAGCGACACGTCGGCGTCCCGCTCGACGTAGGCCACATTGGGCATATTGGCGATACGTTCGGCGGCCCGGGCGGGGACGCTGATGGAAAGCCCCGCAGCGCTGTGCTGTAGACGTGACCGACCTTCCCGCTGGTCGCCCGTGCTGCAGCATTGGCCGAGGCGTTCGAGTCGGCGCCCGCGTCGAGCACGACGATCAGATCGACCTTTTCAGCCGGCGCGGCACCGGCGGTCGACGGAGCCAGCGTTGTGATCAGCAGCGCAAGCGCGGCAAAGAGAGAAACGAGGAGGGATTTCTTCATGGATGGTTTAATCCGGATGGATCGGGTGGTGTTGATGCAATCCGACAGCACCTCGGGGACCTGCGGCGGTGGAGGCGGCCCGTCTCGTGGCCGTCAGGCCGCCCGGTTGGAACCGGTCGGCCTGCTATCAAAGCCAGCCTCGCGACCAGGGGATTGTCCAGAAAGAGTTACCGCCGAGTACAACCATCTACAGATAGTTCAAACTCCGATTAGCCACCCTTTGAGTACAAACATTGTTTTCTAGTCAAGCTCGGCAGAACAATTCTCCACCAGTTCCCGGTCGGTCACGGACGGATGTGGAACGTTTGCCATGCATGGGGCCCGTCCGGGGCGACACGAAAATTGTCCCGTCGACGGCATCCGCCACCCTGACACCGGACGACCGCGAGCTGATCCGCGAGTGATCGACTCCTCGCCGTCGCCGGCGATGTCGTACAGTACCCATTGGTCGAGGCCCCTCGAACGACGAGAGCACCGACGACCCGAAGCCGACCGCAAAGGTGATCCGGCATGATCTCGGCCGATGACAACC
>JAOUGG010000709.1 GCA_029857855.1 Acidimicrobiia bacterium
CCAACCGATAGCAGCCACGGCTGGGCGTACGTGCAGGTGCCCACGAACTTCGCGGTCGCCGGGTCATCGCTGCAACGGAAATCGGCGCACGCAGAGGTCGAATTCATCGATGCCAGCGGTGCCTCATCGGCGCTGTGGGCTGAGATCGAGGCGATCCCCACCCATCTGGTCTTCGATCCCGGCGACGGATCCGATCCGCTCGTCTGCCACGTCTCAGGAATGGGATTCGATCCGAACGATCCGGGGCCGTGCAGCTATGTGTACCTCGACTCGTCGAACACCGTCGGCGGGGAGTATCTGGCGAGGGTCTCGGTGATGTGGGTCGGCCTCTACACCGACTCCACCGGCGTGACCAGCACGGTGAACATCGTGCCAACGACCGCCACCTTCCCGTTGGCCGTCGGCGAAGCTCGACCGTCGACCTGACGTCAGCAGGCCACATACGGCTTGGCGGGGACAGCGGGAGTCTCGATCCCGGCTGTGCCCCACACTTCGCCCACTAACCTTGGACAGCTATGGCAACGGACAGCAACGTCGTCTACTCCGAGAGCGCCGTCCCCGGCGGGCGCAGGACCGCGATCACCATCCTCGGTCTTGCCGCGGTCGCCCTCGTGGCATCGGTCGCCCTGGAGTTGTGGTGGCTCCTCGTGCCGGCGGTTTTGGTTCTCCTCGTGGGCGGTGTGCTGTTGCTCTCGCTGTGGCTCTATTCGACTGTCCGGCTGACGACCGAGGAGCTCAGCGTCGGTCGCGATCGGCTCGATGTGTCATCACTGGATCCCGTGTACGGCATTCGCCGAGGCGAGGACGCCCTGCCCGATCAGGTCAGGGCGTCACTCGAGATCGGGTTCTCGAGCCGGCGTGGTGATCTGCGGATCCTCGGTGGGGCCTGGGGACGTCCTGCCACCGGAACAGAATGGCTGGTCGTTCAGGACCGGAACGGCTCGCAGTATGTGATTGCGTCACGGCACCCTCAGCGTCTGTCGGACGCGCTGCATTCACTGCTCAACACCGGCACGAACTGAACCACCGCGCCGCGAACCGTTCCGGGGCGGGGATCGATCCCGATTCCGCAGCTCGGTCGCCGACACTACCGTGACTCCCAAACCTCTGGGAGCATCAAACATGAGCGCCACACTCCACGGCGCGGACCTCGAGGGTCTCGACCACCTGGGCGAGCACTTCACCCGCGCATCACAGTCGATCCGGACCCTCACCAACATCATCGGATTCGGCGTCATGGAGTCCGACCGGTTCTGGCACGGTCCGGATGCCGCCGGGTTCAAACAGCAGTGGTTCGACAGCCATCGGGCGGCGATGGTGGCGGCTGCCGTCAGCCTCTCCGATGCGGCCGAGGTCATCGGGCGCAATCGCGACGAGCAGGCGGTGACCAGTAGCGTCGACACCATCGGCGTCGTGGGTACCTCCACCGGCGGTTCCGGAGTCGCGACGATGGCCGGTCTGGGCCGCGGCCCGATCATCGACTTCCTGCTCGGCGACGTCGCCAACTTCTGGAACGGCGGAGCCGACGAAGGCTTTCCCGTGGGCCAGCTCACCGCAGCGCTGATCCGGGTAGGCCGGACAGCCGCCTTTCTCGGCGGCGGACCCCTTCCCACGTTCAACACCGGTCTCGTCGGCCGACTCACCGCGGCCGGGTTGAATCGCATTCCGGCAATGGCCCCATATGGAGCGTGGCTCGGTTCGCCGGCGGCAACCACATTCTTCAAGCGGGCAGGTGTCGCCGGAGGTCTCGTCGGCACCGGACTGGGACTCTATGACCTCTACCAGCAGGGCAATCCAATCGACGCGTTCCAGGCGAATCCGGCCGGCTACGTGGCCGATGTCGCTTCGACCGCGTTCAGCGCTTCGACGGCGGCATTCTTTCTTGCTCCCAGCCCGATCACTGCGGGGCTCGTGATCGGCACCGGTGTCGTCTGGGCCGGAGCCGAAGTCGTGGAAAACTGGGACGACATCACCGAGTGGACCTCGGACACGTGGAATGCCACGACCGACTGGGTGGGTGACCGGGCGTCCGAATTGGTCGACAGCCAGGTGGATCTCATCAGCGATGCCTGGGACGTGGGCTCCAACCTGGCCGGCGGCGTGGTCGGCGGGGTCGGGGATCTCATCGGCGGCATCGACGACTGGTTCTGAGATCGGACAGCGGACGACCGAACAACGAGGAGCACAACATCATGCAGTTCGATCCCATACGGGCCATCCTGGCCGCTTCCAGCGACGAGCTCGGCCGCCTTCTCGAGGTCGTGATACCCGAGTCCCGCGACAGCCACCCGCCGGAAGCTCCGGATCGGGAGCCGTCCGACGTCACGACTGTTGGAGCCCTGACACCGGGCGAGCGGGAGCAATGGGAGGACTCGGGAATCATGGTTGACGGCTCGCCCGACCCGACTGTTGTCGGGCTGGTGAGCGTCCTGGCCCGGCCGGCCCGTTCGGTGGTGATCGAGCGGTTCTGCCGGAACATCGTGATTCCGCTATTCGTGGCCTGGGGACCTCACGGGCGGGCCACCCTCACCGACGGGATCCCGGGAGGCGACGTCACGATCCAAGCCACCAGTTTCGACCTCCTCGCGCCACTCCTCATGCAGGCGCTGCATCTACACCGGGGCATCGAGGCCGGTGACCGCCGCAAGCCCATCGTCACAACGGCCGGCGCGCTGGAAGCCCTGTTCGATCCCGACATCCGGGCAGCCGGCGGGAACGGACCCGATCCCGCCGACCGATCACACGACGACCTGGCCGCAGTCATGTCGAACCTACG
>JAOUGG010000055.1 GCA_029857855.1 Acidimicrobiia bacterium
GTAATCGGGTACCCCTCCACTCGGTAGCTTGACCTGTTTGCGGTAGCTGGTGCCTTCGAGGAAACCGGCGGCCCGCAGGACGTCCTCGGCCATGCGTTCGCCCCACTGGCCCCGAGCCTGGGGTGAGGCCAACGCCTGTTGGAGGGTGCGGGTCGTGTCGGTCAACGCCGCTGTGGCCTGAAACGCCCGCTCCAGACCGGTGGTGAGCTGGCCGTTCTGCTCTGCCCGCTCCTTCTGGAGCCCGGCCACCAGATCGCTCATCCGCCGCAGCTCGGTCTGCACGTTGGAAACCTCGGTAGCCACGGCCTGATGTTCCCGGTCGAGCACCATCCGGCCGGCTTCCAGCTGGTCACCCAGCTTCGATGAGGCCATGGAGATCACCGTCTCCACCGTGGCATGGAGGCTCTGATCCTGCTGGCTGCGGAGGAGGTCGACGGCCTCCGCCGACATCTGGGAAACGGCGTGCTGCCCCGACCGGGAGGCCAGCAGCCAGCCGACGGCGACACCCAGAACGACAGCGATGATTCCGATCGGGACAACGGCGTAGATCATGTCACCCGACCTTAAGGAGAGGGTGTGACATCTAAGGTCGGCTTTAGGGTCCACCGGCGACACGGTGCAACGGCGGCACAGCCCCTCCACCCGTACGTTTACGGGTGAAAACGGTCAGTTTCGGTCGTTTTCGCCCGCGAACACCCCCCCATGGCGAGGCGGGGCAACCCCGGAAGACGGGCTCAGCGCACCATGAACTCGATCCGCCGGTTCAACGCCTTGTTGGCCGACGAATCGTTCGGGACGGCCGGCTGGGCCTCCCCGAAACCGGTTGCGGTGAGCCGACCGGCGTCAACGCCGGCGTCGATCAGCCGCTCGACCACCGAGGCGGCTCGGGCGAGGCTGAGACGCTGGTTGTCGGAGGCACGACCGTCGTTGTCGGTGTGCCCGCCGACCTCCACGCTCACGTCCGTTTTGGCGAGCAGATAGTCGGCCACCCGGTCGACCGCCGCCCGGCCCTGTGGCGTCAGATCAGCCGAGCGGGGCTCGAACGTGATCGGCTCGAGCCCGAGGAGTTCGTTCAGCACCGTGCCGCTCGTGGCGGGAGGCGCCACGGGCTCGGGCACCGAACCGGCGACGACGGGCCGCGGCGTCGTGTCGGTGGCGTCGTTGACCGTGGAAGTCACGGCGGTCACGGCGGCGGCCGCAGTCGGCTCCACGGCCGGTTCCGGGCTCGGCACAGTCGACTCGACGGTGGCCGCGGGCGTCGTCGTGGCCCCGTGAGCTTCCAACGCGGTCCCGACCGGTTTGTTGTCGCCCGTACCGATCATCATGGCGATGGCGACCATCGACGCCACGACGAGAAGCGACCACCAGATCCACGGACGGCGCTCATCGGAGCGGATACCGGCGCCGGGGCGTTCCGAGTCGACGTCTTGCCGGGTCGAGACCCGCACCCTGGCCACGTTGCGGGTACCCGGTGCCGACAGGCCGGATTCCACTTCTCCGTTGGAGCGTTCCACGAGACCGAGGTCGACCAGCGTTCGATGCTCCTCTCGCAGGTGACGGGTCAGGCCCCTCTCCGAGAGGTCGAACTCGGATCGGATCTCCGCCACAGCGGAGGTGACGACCGGCGCGATGCGGGTCACGAGAAGTTCCGCCAGCTCGACCTCAACGCCCCCCACTCGGGCCAATTCGGTGACCCACTCCGTTTGCCGGGCTCCCAGCAGATACGAAGCAGCCTGCTCTCCGCCGATTTCGGCCGCGTCCGGCAACCGCCCGTCAGGCGCCCACGACCAACCCGGCCCGACGGCCGTCAACGCCGCCAGAGGCAGGTCGGCGCGCTGGTCGGCTTCGATACCGGACGTCGTGGTCCTCTCGGCCAGCCCGGCGATGAGGACGGCCGCCGCTTTCGCCACCAGGCGGCGGGTGTGCTCCTCGTCGAGCTTCACCAACTCCGCCAGCTGACCGAGCACGAAAGGTTGACCCAGAACCGTGCCGGCTCGATCGAAAACAACCGTGGACGTCATCATGCCGCCGCGCTCTACCTACCCAATTCCCCCCATGGTGGTTCCCGCCGAGCCCGAGGGTACCGGTGCCGGTCGATCAGTCGACCGACCTTCATCAAGATTTGGCGGACGACGGTCGGCCCTCGGTGCGACCGAGCGAGCGGATGGTGACCCGGTTGTCGTGGTAGACGGCACCGCGGCCCATGTCGGAGTCGCGCTCGGCGACCGTGGCGTTCACGTCCATGGACCATGCCCCTTTGGCCGTGGCCGCCACACCGGGTCGAGTTCCCGGTTCGACGATTGCCGTGGCCATGAATCTTCCCCGGTCGTTCGACACCTCGATCCGGTCGCCGTCGGCGATCCCGTCGCGTCGTGCATCATCGGAATGGAGAACCACCGGCGGCGCGCCGGATCGTTCCCGCACCAACGCCGTTCCGGCGAAAACGGAGTTCACATGACCGTCGCTGCCGTTGGCGATCAGGTCGTAGCAACCCGAGCCTCGATCCGACCAGGATCCGCCGGCGGGCCCGGCCTCGACCGGTGGTCGGTGGTTGGGCAGACGCCCGTGACCATCGGCTTCGGCCCGCTCGGACACGAACTCGAACCGACGGGACGCCGTCGGGAACCCGTCGGCGAAGGGTCGGTACGGTGATGGTGCCGCCGGAACCCGCACCCACCCCTTCTCCTTCAGCACCTCCAGGGTGATGCCGGCAGTCCGGTACGGCTCGGTGTCGAGCAGCTCCGAGATGAGTTCCTCATCGGACACGTACAGTGCGGGCTCGTCGAGGCCCATGGCCCGGGCCAGTCTGCGGAATATCTCGGTGTGGGGCAGGCACTCGCCGGGCGGTTCGACCGCCGGCCGGTTGAGGTTCAGGTAGAGGTGGGCGAAGGAATTGTTGAGCTCCCACTGCTCGTGCTGCATGGTCGATGGCAGCACGAGATCGGCGTAGTCGACCGTTTCGGTGGCGAAGATGTCGATGACGACGGTGTAGAGATCGGGTCGCGACAGACCCTCCCGAACCCGGACGGTGTCGGGATTCGACACCACCGGGTTGGCCCCGTGGACGATGAGCGCCTCGACCGGAGGGTCGTCGACGTCGAGCAGGTTGGCCGCCAGGTTGGTCATGGCCAGATGGCGGGGTCGATCGCCCAGATGGCGCCCCGACGCGCCGACCCGGTTGAGCCGATAGGGATCGTCGGTCGAGTAGACGAGACCACCGCCGATGTGGTCGAAGGAACCGAGCAGCGCCGGAACGCAGGAGAGGACCCGGGCCGCCTGACCGCCGCCGGCATGGCGCTGCATGCCCTGACCCAGTTTCAGAGCCAGCGGCCGGTGGTCGGCGAGAAGTGTGGCCAGTTGGACGATCTGTCCCGGCTCGAGACCACAGACCTCGGCGGTCCGCTCGATCGTCCATGGGTCGAGCGAGTCGGCGAATTCGTCGAAGCCGAGGGTGCGGTCGGCCAGGAAGGTGTGGTCGACCGCGTCATCGGCGATCAGCTGTCGGCACAAGCCGAGGGCGAGGGCGGCATCGGAGCCGGGCCGCGGGGCAAGGTGGAGATCGGCTCGCAGCGCGGTTCGGGTGGTCACCGGATCTATGACCACCACCGGAGCACCCGCACCTCTGGCCCGCTCGACGAACGGCCACCAGTGCTGGTTGGCCACCAGTGTGTTGGATCCCCAGATCACGACGATCCCGGCGTCGACCACGTCCTCGGGGTCCATACCCGCACCGGTACCGGTGCTGTAGCCGAGCCCGATGTGTCCGCTCACCGAACAGATGGTGAGGTGGTGGCCGCTGACGCCGAGGTGATTCCAGAGGCGACTGCCTACCGGGACCCCGCAGCCCTGCACGAAGCCGACGTTGCCGGTGCCGGCGAAAGGCCAGATGGCGGCCGTGCCGGTGGTGTCGATGATGGCGGTCAGCCGGGCGGCCATGTCGTCGATGGCCTCGTCCCAACCGATCGGCTCGAACGCCTCGGCGAACGGCACGCCGGGGCCCTTCGGCGCCACCCGCCGGTGCGGGCGCAGGAGACGGGTGGGGTCGGCCGCATGCTTGAGCCAGGGATTGACCTTCTTGCACAGGCCACCGGCGGTGAAAGGATGATCGGGATTGCCCCGCAATCGCACGGCCTCCCCATCGGTGACGGTGACCACCCAGGAGCAGGCGTCGGGGCAGTCCAGCGGGCACGAGCCGATGACGGTGTGCGTCGACGGTCCGGTCATCCTCGTCCTCGAAGCCGGTCGATCTGTCGGCGGTCACGCTTCGTCGGCCGGCCCATGCCTCGTTCCCGGGCTCCACCCGGTGCCGCCAGGAGGGTCGACCGGGTCGGCCGGGGCGGCGAGTGATCGTCGTAGCACTCGACGGCCTGCTGGGCTCCGACCCGTTTTTCGATCAGTTTGGTGACCCGGTAGACGAGCACCTGATCGCCTCGTCTCGACTCGACCGTGTCGCCGACGTCGATCTTGGAAGCCGCCTTGGCCACCTCGTCGTTGATCTTGACCCGACCGGCGTTGCAGGCCGCAGTGGCCGCGGTTCGGGTCTTGTGGGCCCGGACGGCCCACAGCCATTTGTCGACCCGGACCGTCATCGATCACCGCCGCCGGCGTGGCCTCGCCCGGCTAGCGCTCGCGCACTGATCACGGCCAGGTCGTAGATCCGCCGCTTGGGTTGGCCGGTGGCGGCGACCACGGCCGATACGGCGTCACGGGTGGTGTGGCCGGCGGCCAGATGGCGGTCGATCATCTCGGTCAACTCGGTCTCGCTCACCACGCCGGAAGGGGCGGGAGCACCGTCGAGGACCAGCACGAACTCGCCGCGGGGCTGCTCGGCCGCGAAACGACGGGCGGCTTCGGCCAGGGTCGTGCGGTCAACCTCCTCGTAGAGCTTGGTCAGTTCCCGGGCCACCGAGACCCGGCGATCCTGCCCGCACGCCGCGGCCAGATCCCGCAGCGTGCGGAGCAGCCGGTGTGGGGCCTCGTAGACGACGACGGTTCGGGGTTCGTCGGCCAGTGCCGTCAGGCGGTCCCGCCGATCGGCGCCCTTTCGGGGCAGGAAACCTTCGAACACGAAGCGTTCGGTGGGAAGCCCCGCCAATGCCAGCGCCGACGAGACGGCCGTCGGGCCCGGTACGACCACGACCCGATGGCCGGCCTCAATCACCGCCGCGATGACCGACGCTCCGGGATCCGAAACCGTGGGCATGCCCGCGTCGGTGACGAGCGCCAGCGCTTCACCCCGGTCGAGCCGGTCGAGAACTTCAGGAATCCGTGAGTATTCGGTGTGCTCATTCGCCACGAGCAGGTCGGGTCGGCGGCCCTGCACCTCGGATCCCGAATCGGGCGCGAACGTCGAGGCGAGGTTCGTGCGGACATGGGCGAGCAGGCCCCCGGTTCGGCGGGTGTCCTCGCAGACCACGGCATCGACGGCGGCCAAGGTGGCTGCGGCTCGAAACGACAGGTCCCCGAGATTGCCGATGGGGGTGCCGACGACGTAGAACGTCGCCGGTTCCACCGGCCTTGACTCGGTGGTGCCGCCCCCGCTGGTGGATTCGGCCGTCACGAGGGATTCGGCGACGGCGTTTCCCCACCGGCCGTCTCGCCGTCTTCGCAGGCTCGGATCTCGACCACGTCGCCGACCTTGAGCTCCCACCGGCCGAACGCGCCGGCTTCGGCCTCCAGCACGGATCGAGCCCGCCACACGGGGAGGGTGACCCGGTTGCGATGGAGCCGCATCGTGCGAATCACGACCATCTCGGCGTCGAGGAAGGCGACGTCGAGCTCGAAGGCCATGTTGAACGAGTGAACCGAACGGGCGCCCTGGATCAGCATGGCGCCGTCGAGTGAGCGGCGTCCGAGCAGACCGCGGGCCTTGGCCACCCGACCCCGGGCCACCTCGACGGAGGCCAGAACCTTGGCGTCGCGCAGCAACCAGCCCTGGCCTGCGACCTGGGCCTCCGGTACCCGGGGGCGGCGCGAGCGCAGCCGTGGCCTCTCAACCATGACGCCCGACGCCGTCAGACGTTGAATCGGATTTCGAGTACGTCCCCATCTTCGACCACGTAGTCCTTGCCTTCCTGGCGAACCTTGCCCAGTTCACGGGCCTTGGCCCATGAACCGATCTCGACGAGCTCATCCCAGTGGATGGTCTCGGCCCGAATGAATCCCCGCTCAAGATCCGAGTGGATCCGCCCGGCGCATTGCGGCGCGGTCGAACCGACACGGAACGTCCAGGCCCTACTCTCCTTCTCACCGGTGGTGAGAAACGTCCGCAGACCGAGCGCGTGGTAGGCGGCCTGGATGAACCGCACCAGGGCCCCCTCCCCCAGCCCGTAGGCGTCGAGCATCTCGGCGCGGTCCTCGGGGTCGAGCTGGGCGGCCTCCGCCTCGAGCTGCACGCACGCCCCAAACACCGGTGCCAGATCACCAACTTCTTCGCGTACGGGCTTGACCACGATGTCGGTTTCGGCCAGCTGACCCTCGTCGAGGTTGACGACGGCCAGCACCGGTTTGTTGGTCAGCAGGAACCAAGGCTTGAGCTGCTCGGCGTGGGCGGCCGACAAGCCACTACGGTACAGCGGCACCCCGGCCTCGAGGTGGACCAGCGCGGCCTCGGCCGCCTCCACCTCGTCACGAAGCGACGGATCGCCCTTCAACGCCTTGCGCTTCTTGTCGATCTGTTTCTCGACCGTCTCCAGGTCGGCGTAGGTCAGCTCGAGCTCGACGATGCGCAGGTGCTCGAGGGGATCCTGGGGGCCGGGCACGTCGTCGTCGCGGAAGGCCCGCAGCACGAACACGATGGCATCGACCTCGCGGATGCCGGCCAGGAACTTGTTGCCGAGCCCCTCCCCCTTCGACGCCCCCTCGACGAGACCGCCGATGTCGTTGAACTGCACGCTGGCCGGGACGACGTTCTTCGAGTGGCTCATCTCGGCCAGGGCGTCGAGCCGGTGGTCGAAGACCTTGGCCACGCCGACGTTGGGATCGGTGGTGGCGAAGGCATACGGGGCGGCCAGCGCCCCACCGCCGGTCAGCGCGTTGTACAACGACGACTTTCCGGCATTGGGCAGACCGACGAATCCGAACTTCTCCATATTCCTTCATCGTACTGGAGCCGGTGCGGCCTGGGCCACGTATCGATGCGGTTCATCGCCGCCCGGCTGCCAGACTTGACGGATGACCGGCTTGTCGCTTCCAGAGCTCGTACGCAGCGGTGAGTACCGACGATCGTGGATCCGCCCGGACGTGCTGGCGGGTTTGACGGTCGCCGCCATGCTGGTACCCCAGGCGATGGCCTACGCCGAACTCGGCGGCCTTCCGCCCTCCGCCGGTTTCCGGGCGGCGCTCGTTGCGCTGCCCATCTACGCTCTCCTCGGCACGAGCCGTCATCTCGGTGTCGGCCCTGAACCCGGTACGGCAATCCTCGCCGCCGCAGCGGCCGTCCAGCTGGCGGACGGTGACCCGGCCCGCTACGCGGCGTTGATGGCCACGATCGCCGGGCTGGTCGGGGTCATCGCCTTGCTGGCCGGCGTTTTCCGGTTTGGATTTGTAGCCGAGCTGCTCTCCAAGCCGGTGCTCGTCGGCTATATCACGGGGGTGGGCTTGACACTCCTCACCAGCCAGCTTCGCTCGTTCACCGGCGTTGGGATCGACGCCGACAATCCGTTCGTGCGGGTCGGCCAGTTCGTGACCCGGCTCGACCAGGTCGACGGCCCGACGCTGGCGGTCGGTGTCTCGACGTTGTTGGTGATACTCGTCCTCCGCCGGCATCGCCCGTCCTGGCCCGGTGCGCTCATCGGGCTCGCCGGTGCAATGGTGGCGGTGGCCGCCGCCAACATCGACGTTGTCGTTGTCGGCGACATCGACGCGGCACTGCCGAGGCTCGACGTGCCCGGCGTGGCGTGGGCCGATGTCACGTCGCTGCTGCCGGCCGCAGTGGGCGTCGCCCTGATCGGGTACACCGACAACATCCTCACGGCCCGGTCGATATCGGCCGGTCAGGGCTACGAGGTCGACGCCAATCGAGAGCTGCTGGCCTTCGGAGCGATGAATCTCGCCGGTTCGATGTCCGGCGGCTTTCCGATGTCATCCAGCGCGTCGCGGTCGTTCGTCCCGGCGACCATCGGTAGTAGGTCGCAGGCCTCCGGCATCGTGACGTTCGTCGCCGTCGGGGCGTTCCTGCTCGTCGGCACGTCGATCCTGGCCGAGATTCCGCAGGCCGGCCTGGCCGCGGTCATCTTCGCAGCCGCCTTCGCCGTGATCGACCTCGAAGGATTCCGTCGGATCGCCGCGCTCAGCCGAAGCGAGGCGGCACTCGCGGTTGTGACGTGCCTGGCGGTGATCGGTGTGGATCTGCTCACCGGTGTGCTGGTGGCGGTGGGGCTGTCGATCCTGCTCACCCTCGGCCGGGTGGCGCGGCCCCACGACGCCATCCTCGGCGAGGGTGCAGGGCTCGACGGCTGGATCGAAGTCCATGACGACCGGGCACGGCTCCAGTCCGGTCTCCTCGTGTACCGCTTCGACGGCCCTCTGTTCTTCGCCAACGGCGAGTATTTCGTCGAGCGGGTCCGGGCGGCGATCGAGGCCAACCCCGGCGAGGAGACCAGCGTCGTTCTCGACATGGAGGGCGTCGGATCAGTCGACACCACGGCGGTCGACCACCTCGAGAATCTCATCGTGGAACTGCAGGGCGGCGGCATCGTGGTGAGCCTGGCCAGGGCGAACACCAAGGTCCTCGATCTGCTCACCAGGGCGGGGATCGTCAGGCGCCTCGGATCCGACCGGGTGTTTCCGACGATCAACGCCGCAGTCCAGGATCATCGCCGGCGGGATCCGGGACAACCGGACTCCGACAGCCGGCCGTCCGAGGAACGGAACTCCTAACATGGACAACATGTCCCCCAACCCCGCGGCGGCCGGTGACGCCGCCCCGGCCGATCCACCGTTCCGGGTGGCGCTCGACCGGGCCATCTACCTTCTCGACCGGGATTTGGCCCCGACCCAGAAGGTGCGGGCCTTCGCCAAGGGTCGCACCATCTTGTCGGACCTGGCCACCGAACGGGGCGAGAAGGCGGTGGAGGACCTGGTCCGCTCCGGTCGTCTGACCTCCCTCGAGGGCATCGGCAAGTCCATCGAGGCGGTGGTGGCCGGGGCCTACGGCGGCCCGACCGACTACCTCGACGATCTGGAGGCGTCGACGGCGATCGAGGTCGGTCCCGGGGCCGAGTTGCGCGCCGCTCTGAGAGGCGACTGCCATTCCCATTCGACGTGGTCCGACGGCGGAGCCGAGCTGCGCACCATGGCACTGGCCGCCCGCGACCTGGGCCATGACTACCTGGTCGCCACGGACCATTCGGCCCGCCTCACCGTGGCCCACGGTCTCTCACCCGAGCGACTCACCGAACAGATCGGCGAAATCGAGAAGCTCAACGAGGAATTGGCCCCGTTCCGCATCCTAACCGGCATGGAGGTCGACATTCTCGACGACGGTCGCCTCGATCTGCCCGACGAGTTCCTGGCCCGGCTGGATGTGGTGATCGGTTCGGTCCACCATCGCATCCACCAGGATCCCGCCGAGATGACCAA
>JAOUGG010000710.1 GCA_029857855.1 Acidimicrobiia bacterium
GCTCATGGTGTTGCTCGCCGTCCCTAATGTGATCACCGGGTTGTGGGCCGTCGTCGACCCGAAGCACTGGTACGACACGTTCCCCGGTTGGGCGCCTGAGCTAATCTCCGCCCTGCCGCCCTACAACGAGCACCTGGCCACCGACGCCGGTGCCGGCCTGCTGGCGTCCGGGGTGGCGATGGGACTGGCGGCCGTGTGGCCGAGACGGGAGGTCGCGATCTCGGCGGCGGTGGTCTTTCTCGCCTTCTCGCTACCCCATGTGCTCTGGCATGTGGCAAATCCGGCCGACCCTCTGACCTCGGCCGAGAACGCCGTCAACGACATCACGCTCGCCGCCGCGGTGGTCGGCGCCGGTCTGGTGCTGCTGTGGCAGTGGCACCACAGCATGCGTCCGTCGGACGTCGCCACCGACGCTCGCCTCACCGAAGGAGTCGCTCGATGAATCAGTTAACCCCGCTCAGAGTGCTGCGTCGAGGTCCGGTTCTGCCCGGCCCCTATCGTGCCGCGGCGGCCCACAAGCCGACACTGCTCGGCAAGCTGGCCATGGAACGGTGGGTGGGCGTGAGTCGCTCGGTCGACGACCGGCTGAAGACGATCGCCCAGCTCCGCACCTCGGCCCTGATCGGCTGTCTGTGGTGACACGATCTCGGCACCGCCATCGGCCGTGAGCTGGGCATCGACCAGGACACCATCGACGCGGTCGCGAACTGGCGTCTCACCGACAAACTGACCGACACCGAGAAGCTCGTCGCCGAGTACGCCGATGCGCTGACCGCCACACCGGCCGCGGTCGACGACGACCTCCGGAACCGCATCGCCGGCACCTTCACGCGGAAGCAGACCGTGGAACTGACCCACCTCATCGCGTGGGAGAACGCCCGGGCCCGGTTCAATCGTGGCTTCGACATTCAACCCGACGGCTACACCCCGGTCCCGTAGAACTTGGCGTAGGATCGGGGCATGCGGACCTTGGTCGTCGACGAGTTCGATCCGGACTTGATGGTCGCCGAGTTGCTCGACGGAGGTGGCGCCATCCGCATCCCCGGACTCTTCACCGCCGACCAGATCGCCCGGGCCAAAGCGTTCGTCGAGGCCGAGACCAGCGACGCCGCCGTGACCGGCTCACACTTCAACCACGGCGTCGACGACGCCCTCCTCCAACGCCGGGTGTGGAACCTGTTCCCCCGTGACCCGGTCTTCGTGGAGCTGATCACCCATCCCGTGATCGTCGAATCGATGCGGGCGTTTCTCGGCTCCGACTTCATCGTCGGCTCCTTCTGCGCCAGCCGAACCATGCCCGGCTTCGGCGGGCAGGAACCCCACATCGACTACCCCTACTGGGACTTCCATCGCCGCCACAGCTTCCCGGCCCGCATCAACGCCACCTTCCCGTTGAATTGCCAGGGCACGGTGGTCGTCGACCCGTTCACCGTCGAGTCGGGGGCCACGGCCTATCGCCCCGGGTCCGCCGCGGCCATGCACTACCCCACACCCGATGATCGGTTCTTCGACGACTACGAACAGATGCTGGGCGATCCCGGCGACCTCATCCTGTTCTACGGGCTCACCTGGCACTGCGCCATGCCCAACCGGAGTGACGCCGGGCGGATCGGCCTGCTCATCGAGTTCCTCCCCAAGTTCGTGACCCCGATCGAGGACATGCTGACGGGGCTGCCCGAGGGGTGGCTCGACGCCGCCGATCCGGTGGTCCGCCAGATGCTGGGCCAGTCGTACCCGTGGCCGAGCCAACCGCCGCACGCTCCCCTGGTCGATGCCTGAGCCCGGTCGTCCCACGGATCGGACCGGGGCCTGTCTCTGCGGCGCGGTGACGTACCATCTCACCGAGCCGCTGGCCGACGTGCTCCATTGCCACTGTGAGAACTGCCGCCGCACGACCGGCAACTTCGTTGCCGCCGCCCGGATCGACAGCGCAGCGATCGAGGTCACCGACCCGGACGGCCATTTGACCTGGTATCGGCTGCCGTATGCCCGGTACGGCTTCTGTGAACGCTGCGGGTCGACGCTGTTCTGGGTCGGTGCAGACCACGAGGGGGCGACGAGCTTGATGGTCGGTTCCCTCGACTCGGCCGACGGACTCCGCCTGGGCGGCGTCTGGTTCTCCGCTGATGCGCAGGGCCATCATGTGCTGCCCGGCGACGTCCCCCACTTCGACGGCAACGGCGACTACTGATCGCTCGTCGACGCCTGATCAGCGGCAGTTGTGGCGGCGGGGTGGATTCAAGTGGCGTGGATCGGGAGTCGATCATGACACCATGTCCCCGAACGATCCGGGTCCGGCGATCGAGAAAGGCCCTGCGCGATGACCAACATCGCGCCCATACAGATCACAACCGGTTTGGTGGATATCTCAGCCCTGGCCGGCCTGCTCTTTCGCGGTCTCCCGGCCAACCTCCATCTCAAGGACTGCGACAGCCGGTACCTTGCGGCGAGTGAGCAGTATGTGACGTCGCAAGGCTTCTCCGACTTCGAGGAGATGCGGGGCCGGACCGACCTCGATCTCGGCTGCAGTGCCGAACAGTTCGAACGGATCCGCAACATCGAAATGCAGCTGATGCGAGGGGAGCTCGACCGCTACGACGAGGACGAATTCACGACCCTGCCGGACCGTGCGGTGTGGTTTCGTGCGTCGAGATCGGCGGTGTTGAACGTCGACGGTAGCCCGGCCGGGGTCGTGGCGATCCTGATGAACATCACCCAGCTCAAACACTCCGAGGAGCAGCTTACGGCCGCGCTCGACGAGCTGTCGGCGA
>JAOUGG010000056.1 GCA_029857855.1 Acidimicrobiia bacterium
ACGACCTGTCGGGGCGGCTGCTCAACGCCCGGCGGCTCCCGGCCGGCGCCCTGGGTGACATCTGCGTGCCCCCGGTCCGGGTCGAAACCATCGCCGGGTACGTGTTCGTCAACCTCGACGACGACGCCCCGTCACTCGCCGACACCGCTCCCGGGGTCGAGGCGGCGTTGCTCGATCTGGCCCCGGCGGCCCCCAAGCGGGTGCGGACCGCCCGCCTGACCCACGAGTTCGCCGCCAACTGGAAACTGGCCATCGAGAACTACAACGAGTGCTACCACTGCCCGAACGTGCACCGCTCGTTCACCACCGGCGTGATCGATCCCAAGACGTTTCTGATCACTCCGAGGGGTCAGACGGTGTGGCACACGGCGTCGGCCGCCCCGCCCGATCGTCGTCCCTACGCGCTCGATGACGAGCACACCGGCTACGGCTCGTTCTTCGTCTGGCCGGTGTCGTCGATCCAGTGTTATCCCGGTCGGATCCTCAACACCTTCCGCTGGGTGCCCCTCGCCGTCGACCGCACGCTCCTGATACGGGAATGGTGGCTCGACGAGGCCGAGCCGACCGACGAGCAGCGCAAAGCCATCGAACTGGACTGGACGACGACGGTGGCCGAGGACTTCGACCTGATGGAGTCGGTGCAGCACAACATGTCGAGTCGGGGCTATCGCCCCGGGCCGCTGGTGATTGATTCGAGCGGGACGGCGGATGTGCACCACGAGAACGCCGTGCCCCATCTGCAGGCGCTGGCGGTGGCCACGCTTGGCGATGTCTAACGGCTCGGCGGTGACGGCGTCGCGGGAGCTGGCCGACTTCCTGGCCGACCTGTCGGGCGGGATCGACGACCGGCTCACCGCACTCGCCACCGACTACCTGGTCGACACCTTGGGTTGCATCGTGTTCGGCTCGCAACAGCCCTGGTCGCAGGCCGTCATCGGTCACGCACTGGCCACCGGCGCCGACGGGCCGTGCACGGTCATCGGCACAGTCACCGGCATCGACGCCGAATCCTCGACGACCCCGGCCATGGCCGCCGTGCCGGCCGAACGCGCTCGGTCGACCACTCCCTCCATGGCCGCCCTCGCCAACGGTGCGTCGGCCCATGCCTTCGAACTCGACGACGTCCACGAGGAGGCCATCAGCCATCCCGGGGCGGTGGTGGTTCCGGCCGCGCTGGCGATCGGCCAGTCGCTCGACGCCGCCATGACCGACGTGCTCGAGGCGATCGTCGTCGGTTATGAGGCGATGGGGCGAGCCGGCATCGCCGTCGGCCCGGCCGCCCACATGCTCGGCGGCTTCCACCCGACGTCGATGTCGGGCGTGTTCGGGGCGGCCGCCGCGGCCGGCCGGCTCCTCGGGTTCGACGGTGCGCTGCTCAACCACACGTTCGGGATCGCCACCAGCTTCGCCTCGGGAACGATGGAGTTCGCCGCCTCCGGGGGCATGGCCAAGCGCATGCACGCCGGACGGGCGGCTGAGGGTGGCGTGACCGCGGCGCTGCTGGTGGCCCGGGGCTTCGAGGGCGCCGACGACGGGCTGGCCGGACGCTACGGCTTCTGCCGGGTGTTCACCGACGCTCCCCGGATCGAGCTGCTGACCGAGGACCTTGGCGCCCGCTGGATGATCGACGAGATCACCGTCAAGCCGTACGCGGCCTGCAGCGACATCCATCCGATGATCCAGGCCGCCGCCGAGCTCCGACGCGAGGCAGGACCCGGCGGGCTGACCGCCGAGCACATCGTGCGGATCGAGGCCGAGGGTCCGACAAAGGCGGCCGAACAGAACAGCCTCGACGGCACCGCCTCGGTGATGGCAGCCCAGTACTCCGCCCAGTGGAACATCGCCGCGGCCCTCGTGTCGGATCCCGGTGACCCGGCCATCTACGCCCCCGATCGGATCACCGATCCGGCCGTCGCCGCGCTTCAGTCGAAGGTGGTGAGCGTCACCGCCCACCCCGATTTCGACGCCACCTACGCTCAGAAGATGGGAGGCCGGGTTCGGATCACGCTCGACGACGGCTCGGTCCTCGAACGGAGCGTCCACGGCCAGATCGGTTCGATGCACGCCCCTCTGACCGCCGCACAGATCGACGCCAAGTTCGCCCGGGTCACGGGCGGGCTGCTGCCCGATCCACTGGCGGCGGCCGCAGCGATCCGGGTCACGGCCGCCGAACCCGATGTGACGACCTCGGATCTCATCTCCGCGCTCGGGTTTGGCCGGCGACACACTCGGGGTACCGACTGATAGGGTTCGCTGGTAGGGCGGGTCGCGACGTCATGACATCCATCGGCGGAGGAACTCTGTGGTCGCGCGAGCACAAAAACGAGGGCGAGCCCATTCGCTGTTGCGGTTCGTCGCGCAGGTGCTGACGATGTCGGTGGCGGCCGGGGCATTGACGGTGCTGGCGGTCACCTACGGCGACGACATCGTGTCGGCCCTCCGCCCGGCTGACGGTTCACCGACCGACTCGGCGGCCGATGGCGCAGGCATCAGCTCCACACCGGTCCCCCGGGATTGCTCGACCCAGGCACCGAGCTCAACCGAACCCATCACTGCGGCCGGTGCCGACGCCGGATCCATCCTCATCGAGTTGAGTCGACGGCTTCGACCCTGCGCCGATCAGGTCGTGGTCGCCGGAGCCGACCCGACGGCCCGTTGGACCGGAGCCCGGCTGGCGATGGACGAGGAGGCCGTCTATCTCCTGGCCGGAACCGGCCCTGACCAGGCGCTCACCGACGAGCTCCGCCGCCTCGATCCCGCTGAGGTCGTCCTCGTCGGCGCGCCACCGGAGACCGCGGCGGCGCTGGCCGGTGACTGGGAGCTGATCGAGCAGCCGGCCGACCCGACGGCGGTCCGGCCACAGGCTCCACCGGCGGCGGGTGGCTCGGTGCTGTGGGCGCTCGACGATTCCGATCCCGACCTGGCCGCCCTGTTGACACCGGCGGCCGCCGAGGCCGGAGCCGAAATCCTGGATCTCGGCCCGCCCGTCGACTGGTTCGACGCCGCCCCGACCGTCGTCGCGCAACTGCAGGGACCGGAGGTGGTACAGCTCATCGGGTCGTTCTCCGAAACCGAGATCTGGCAGCTCGAAGCGCTGCGGGCCGCGGTCGAGCTGCCCGGCGGCGGGCTGACGGTGCTGCCCGACCGCCGCTACATCGCCTTCTACGGCGGACCGAGCACCTCGCTGCTCGGCGTGCTCGGGGAGCAGGATCCGGCGGCCACGCTCCAACGGATGCAACCGCTGCTGGCCGAGTACCAGACCGACGACGGTGTCATCGTGGTCCCGACGTTCGAGCTGATCGCCACCGTCGCCGCCTCCGACGCCGGCGACGACGGCGACTACTCCAACGAGACGCCCGTGTCGGCCCTCCGTCCTTACGTCGACTACGCAGCCGACCACGGCGTCTACGTGCTGCTCGACCTGCAACCGGGCCGTACCGACTTCCTGACCCAGGCCAAACGCTACGAGGAACTGCTCGTGCAGCCTCACGTCGGCCTGGCGCTCGACCCCGAATGGCGGCTCGGGCCCGATCAGGTTCACCTCCGCCAGTTCGGGTCGGTCGATGCCACCGAGGTCAACGAGGTGTCGGACTGGCTGGCCGACCTCGTGCGTGAACACTCCCTCCCGCAGAAGATGTTCCTCATCCACCAGTTCAAGCTGTCGATGGTGACCAACCGGTCGGCCATCGCCGATCGCCCCGAGCTCTCAATCGTTATCCAGATGGACGGCCAGGGCCCGCTCGGCACCAAGTACGGCACGCTCGCCGCTCTCGTCCGCGGCGCGGAGGACGGGCCGTGGCGCTGGGGGTGGAAGAACTTTTACGACGAGGACACCCCGATGGCCACTCCGACCCAGACCCTCGCCATCGACCCTCAACCGGTCTACGTCAGCTACCAGTAGCGCAGGTCTCCGAGGTATCCGGCCCCCTCCGACGCCCTCGTTCGGAGCCGGATCGGCGAACGACGGGCCGAATCGTGATTTCGGTGGCCCCGATGGAGACTTCGTGCCACGCTTGTCGGTACCACCACAACCCCGTGGTGTGACCCGCTCGAAGCTGCTGAAGGCCGGGACACCATGATCAGAGGCGAGCTTGACCCCTTCGGCGGGGGTGTTGTCGTACTGGGACCCGTCGGCATTGCGACGCCAGACGGTGCCGTCCGCCCGGTGTCGGGTCAACAGGGCCTGGTGCTGGCGCTCCTGGCATCGGAACATCCACGGCCGGTGGCCGTGGACACCCTGATCGATGAGCTCTGGCCGTCGACACCGCCGGCGTCGGCCGCGACCGGGTTGCGTGTGGTGATGAACCGGCTGCGCGACCGACTGTCCGCCGTTCAGACCGATGGAAGTCCAATCGAACACCATGAGCACGGGTATCGATTGGCGGTGACCGGCGATCAGCTCGACCACACGGTGTTCCTCCAGACCTTTGCGAAGGCAGCGAGCCGGGATGAGCGGGTCGGCGACGACAAGCCTTCGGCCGACGTGCTGGCTGCGGCACTGGAGTTGTGGCGGGGTCGGGCCTTCGAACCCTTCGGCGACTCGCACCGTCTGTCGCTGACTGCGGCCAGACTGGAGTCACTGCGCTGCGACGCCGAAGAGACCCTGATCCAGGCCCTGCTGGACGCAGGCGACCATGACAGGGCTGCTGTTCTGGCCACCTCGCTGGTGGAGACCGAACCCTATCGGGAGCGTCGATGGGAGCAGCTGATGCTGGCCCTCTACCGGTCGGGCCGCCAGGCCGAGGCCCTGCGGGCGGGGAATCGGGTCCGATCGATCCTGGCCGAGGAGCTGGGAATCGATCCGGGTCCGGCACTCACCCGGCTCGAAACCCAAATCCTCAATCACGAACCCTCGCTCGACGAACCGGTCGGAACCGTCATGGATCCCGGTTCCGATCGTGTGGCGGTCAACGAATTCATCGGCATCCTCCGTCATCACCCATCGCACGTCCCGACCACCACGACGTCCTACATCGATCCCGATCCCACGGCTACCGAATGCTCCAAACCCAACCCCGAAGGTTCGCCGCCGATGCTCACGATCGTCGGTCCCCCCGGCGTCGGCAAGACCCGACTCGCGGCGCGGATGGTTGCCGGCCTGACCAACGCCGAACCCTCGAACGGACTGCGCCGGGTGATCTGGCTCGATCTGGTAGATGCAGCCTTCGAGACGCAACCGGAGCAAGGCTTGCGAGACGCGATCGCCGGAGCGCTCGACATCAGGCCGACAAGCCAACCGTTGACCGAGGCGGTGGCCGAAGCGGTCAGGCTCGACCCGACCGTGATCGTGTTCGACAACGCCGACCATCGGGCCGCCGTTGTCGCCGACCTGACCGAGGAACTGCTCGCAGCGTGTCCCCAACTACAGGTGGTGACCACCAGCCGCACGCCACTGGCGGCCCCGTCGGAGAAGGTTCTGATGCTCGATCCGTTGCCCGTCGAAGCCGCCGTCGACCTGCTGATCGACCGGGCTCCGTCCGGTGCCGGGGCTCAACACGGGCGGGAGGAATTGGCCGTGCTGGCCGAAAAGGTCGACTGTCTGCCCCTGGCGATCGAGCTCATCGCCCCCCATCTCGTGTCGATGTCACCGTGGGAGCTGGCCCGGCGCCTCGATCACACTCTTGAGCCGGTGTCGGGTCGGGGTCGCCTCGATCACCGCCACCTGTCAATGGAACGGGCCATCGACTGGTCGGTGGATCTGCTCGCCGGCGACGATCGCGATCTCCTGGCTGCCATCGGGGCGATGGCCGAACCGTTCAGGGCAGCCGAACTCGCGGCGCTCGTGAATCGGGCCGCCGGCGAGGAGTCGGCGCAGCCCATGGGTGAGGGGCCTGGCGCGCTGGAGGACAACGTCAACCGGTCGCTCCACCGCCTGGCCGAGCACGGCCTGATCCGACCATTGGATACCCGGTCGGGACGGCGATGGACCATGGCGAACACGGCGCGGGCCTACATGCGCGACCGATCGGCGGCGGCCGATCGGGAACCGGCTTGGCAGCACCATCATGCCTTTCTCCACCTCGACCGGGTTCGGGAGCTGAGCCGGTCACTGGTCGACGAGCGGGAGGAGCATGCGGTCGCCGAGCTCCGCCGCCTGTCGCCCCAGATCTCGGCCGCTCATCGCTGGTTCCTCGAGCACGGTGAAGTTGGCGCGTCCGCTGCGATGTCGACCGCCATGTGGGAGTACAGCTTCTTCCGTCAGGACTACAGCCGCTATCGGTGGTTGGGCGACACCCTGGACCTGCCCGAGGTCGAGGGATTGGACGACTACGACGAGGTCTTGGCCCTCGGTGCGCTTGCCGCTTGGGCCCAGGACCGACTCATGGTTGCCGTGCGCCTGGCCGAGAAGGCGGAGACGGTGGCCGTCGACCGCGGCCGACCAATCCCCCTCGCCTCCTACAAGGCCAGGCTCAACGTGGCCGTTCACGACGACCGCCGCAGCGAGGCCGCCTCGTGGTTGAACCGGCTTCTGGCCGAGTCGGCCGAGCGGGGTGATCACCGCCACCACGGCGACAATCTGGTGGTGGCCGCCCTCGGGTACAGCCAGTTCGGCTTCCCCGAGCAGGCCAGGCGCCTGGCCGAGCAAGCCGACGCGCTGGCCTCCACTGCGGCCAACCCCACCGCCGTGGCCTGGGCTCGCGTCGCGCTGGCCGCGTCCGCGGTGGAACGGGCACCGGAGCGAGCGGCGCGATCCTACTCGGCCGCCGCCCGCCTGGCTCGAACCGTTCACAACCGGTGGGTGTCCGGTATGGCCACCACCGGTCTGGTGACCGCCCTGCGGCGTCAGGGCCGGCAGGATCAGGCAAGGCGATTGCTGATTGAGATGACCGATATGTGGACTCGGGCCCGCCAGCACGGCCTGCTGTCCCGGGCCGCCCAGGAGGCCGTGCTGATACTGTCCCATCCCGGCTCGCCATCGACCGATCTCGACCGGGCCGCCGAAATCATGGACTACCTCGAGCGCGCCGGCCATCGGATTCAGCTGCTGCCCGACGATCAGCTCCGGTTCGACGAGCTGGCCACAACGCTTGGGGAGCGAGCAATTGCTGGAGCTTCCGCCGTGACGCAGGAGAACCTCGGTCGTCGGGTGGTCGACGCCCTCGGCCGCTGATCGGGGAGTCGCCTCCGCCCGGCGGGCCACCGTGGTGATCGTCGGGTGCGCAGTCGATTGGCCAGTTGTCGGCCGAACGAAGCTCGGCTCGACCGCGTTGATCGTCGGCGGGCTGTGCCGGTCGGCGGTAGGGGCGGGTCCGGCCCTGCCGCACGAACGGCGTGACCCAGAGTCGGCCGACGACCCTCATCAGCCAGCGGACCACTGGTCGGGTGAGGCGGAAGCGAAGCGACCAGGAGAAGACCGCAGCCACCGCGGCGGCCGGGCGACGACCGGGCCCGGACGTGACCAGCAGCCGACGATTGACCAGGTCACGCCCGGTGACCTGCATCAACCCGGAGGCCAACCATCCGGTGAATCGGGGGAACCCGTCGACCACGCCGACGAGCAGGGCCTCCGTGAGCCGTACCCCATCCCGGCTGCGGGCATGGTGGCGACGGCGGATCGCCCAGGACAGCGCTCTCGCCTGCTCGAAGTCCAGGCAATGACCGGCCCGATCGGTGACGACGTCGACCGGCAATCCCAGCAACACACCGATTCCGAGCCAGAACCGGACGTAGGTGTTTCGCTGCTCCTCACTCAGCTCCAGACCGAGGTCATCCATCATCTCGACCGGAGGTACACAGAACGACAGGGCCGCACCGAGGAGATCCTCGAGGTTGATGGGGGTGCCGAAACGGTTGTGGTCCCACCGGTGCAGGCCCCGCTCCGCGACGAGCCGACTCGCCACGATGGCGTGCATGCTGCGCACGCCGACCACCGACCGGCAGGCCGAGCCGCCCGGCATCATACGGCCGTCGTCCCAGCCGTCGTCGGCGGCCAGGATGTCGAGCACGAAGCGGGCAGTCTCCCCGGTGCGGCGGAACGCGTTGGTGGCGAGGTCGGAAACGAGTCCGAGCGCGTGGGCGCCGATCGCACTGGCGTAGCTCTCGGGCAGCGACCGCATTAAGAGCCCGAGAAACAGGAGGGTGGAGTTCTCACGGAAGAGACTGCGGGCACCGCTGCAGACGGCCGGGTCGAGCAGACCACCGGGTCGGCACAGCCGATCGTGGCGCCGCTCGAAATCCTCGATGATGGGCTCCAGGGCTTCACGGCCGCGGCCACCGGTGATGGCGTCATAGTCGAGGTCCCGTGCTGCCAATCGGGCGAGGTCGGGCGACTGGGTCCGAAGGAAGTCGAGTTGGGCATCGGTCAGGGGCGACGGCACCGCAGGTGGCCCGTCGGATTCGGTGCCCCTGTCGGTGTCGTCATCGTCGAGTTCGATCAGCGCGGCGTGGCGGGCCACCTCCCGCTCAACGTCCAGGGCCGGTTGGGGCCGGACGATCTGGCCGTCGGCCCCGAACCAGTCCCCATCCCGCTGATGTCCAGCGAACAGAGCGGCGATGAACGACATGCGATCCTGGAGATCGTTCCAGCATCGGGCGGGGCCACCATCGACCTCCAGCCGATCGAAGAGCGACGACAGGAGTTCCTCGTCGCTCAGCGTGAACAGCGGGCGATGGCTACGCCGCCTCGACGGGGTTCGAATCGACGAGCCAGTGGACCGGTCGACGTTGATCGGTCGTTGTCCCGGCGGGACCGGGCGCCCGACCCTGACCGAATCGACGGGCAGGCTGACGCTGATCACATATCGGGTGGCGAAGTGGATCCACCAGTTCTCCAGTCGCAGTCGCAACGACGACGGACGGCGGTGACGCCACCGGTACTGGGTGGTGAAGAGCAACCAGGGTGTGGTCAAGGTCCGGAGCCAGGAGCGAAAGCCCACGCTGATGGCCAGCGACAGGAGCCGCTGTTCGTGCAGGCCGATCAGACAGTTGCCGAGGAGGACGAGGCGGGCTTTGACCTCGGGGTCGGGCTCGTCGAGTGCGTTGCGATAGGCACGGAATCCGAGAACGAGGTACTGGTTGCGCCGGCCTCGTCCCAGTTCGAGTCGAGGATCGCGGATCGAGGCCCAGAACTCGTCTTCGGTGCCTCCGTCCGGACCACCCGGAGGATCGAACAGATCCCGATTGAGGCGCCGTCGACAGATCTGCCAGGCCACCTCCAAGTCGGACCGGTCCCGATGAGCCCGGCCCACCGTTTCGAGAAAGGTGATGTGGGCCCGGGCGATGTCGGCGAAGACATCACGGTTCCCGTCTCCGAACGCGTGGGCGATCATCGGCCCGAGTCCGGGGATCGGGAGGCGGAGGTAGCGGCCGATTGTGTGGCTGGCCCACTGCCCGAACGCAGTCCACGTGGCGTTGTCGCTGCCGAGCACCTCCGCCATGGCCTGGGCCAGGTCCCCGTAGGTCCTGGTGATGAGTTCGTTTCGAAGCCGGGACTCCATGGGGGTGAAGGCGATGTCGTTGACCCGGCGGTTGGTGATGTCGCGGCTGGTGAGATCCGGGGTCCAGCGCAGCGTTCCCGGCCAGTCCCGAGGCTTCGTGATCAGGGCGGACCCCATCGGTCGACCGATGGCGTGCCGTCCA
>JAOUGG010000711.1 GCA_029857855.1 Acidimicrobiia bacterium
TAGTCGGTGGGCATGACCTTTACGAACGACTCGAGCGACGCATCCCATTCGGCCAGCAACCGTGCGGCGACGGTCGATCCCGTTTCGGCCTGGTGCAGGGTGAGGAGTCGGTGGAGGTGGGCCTGATCCTCTGCGTCGAGGCGCTCGAGATCGACCATCTCCGGGTTGTAGTGCCGCGGCAGGCGTTTGTCGGGGTCGTGGACGTAGGCCACGCCGCCCGACATGCCTGCCCCGAAGTTGCGTCCGGTCAGGCCGAGAATGACGGCGATGCCGCCGGTCATGTACTCACACCCGTGGTCGCCGACGCCTTCGACGACTGCCTCGGCGCCGGAGTTTCGCACGCAGAATCGTTCACCGACGACACCCCGGATGAAAGCCTGGCCACTTGTGGCCCCGTAGAGGATGACGTTGCCGGCGATGATGTTGGATTCCGCCGAGAACGCCGCCGTCGCCGGTGGACGAACCGACAGGCGACCGCCCGACAGGCCCTTTCCGAAATAGTCGTTGGCGTCGCCCTCCAACCGAAGGGTGATACCCCGGGGGACGAAGGCGCCGAATGACTGTCCAGCCGAGCCGGCGAAATCAACGACGATCGTGTCGTCGGGCAGGCCGTCACCGCCGTGGCGTTTGGTCAGCTCGTGACCGAGCATGGTGCCGACGGTTCGATTGGTGTTCGAAATGGGGTAGACGAGGCTGACCGGCTGGCCCTCGTCGAGCGCCACTCTGGCGTCGGTGATGATCTGCAGATCGAGCGCACGGTTCAGGCCGTGATCCTGGGATTGCACACAGTACCGGTGGGAGCCCTCGGGGATCCCCGGCATGTGCAGGATCGGCGAGAGGTCGAGACCCGATGCCTTCCAGTGGCCGATCGCCCGCTCCGTGTCGAGACAGTCGACTCGCCCGATTGCCTCTTCCATCGACCGGAATCCGAGCTCGGCCAGATACTCGCGCACCTCGGTGGCGATGTACTCGAAGAACGTCTCGACGAACTCGGGCTTCCCGGAGAACTTGGCCCGGAGCTCCGGGTTCTGGGTGGCCACGCCGACGGGACAGGTGTCGAGGTGACAGACCCGCATCATGACACAACCCGACACCACCAGGGGTGCGGTGGCGAACCCGAACTCCTCAGCCCCCAGCAGTGCAGCGATCACCACGTCGCGACCGGTCTTGATCTGTCCGTCGACCTGGACGACGATGCGATCCCGCAGATCGTTGAGCAGCAGCGTCTGCTGGGTCTCGGCCAAGCCGAGTTCCCACGGACCCCCAGCGTGTTTCAGCGACGTCAACGGCGATGCGCCGGTTCCGCCGTCGTTGCCGGAGATGAGCACGACGTCGGCTTTGGCCTTCGACACGCCGGCGGCCACCGTTCCGACCCCGACCTCGGCCACCAGTTTGACGTGGACGCGGGCACCCGGGTTCGAGTTCTTGAGATCGTGGATGAGCTGAGCCAGGTCCTCGATCGAGTAGATGTCGTGGTGGGGCGGCGGTGAGATCAACCCGACGCCGGGCGTCGAATGCCGCGTCTTGGCAATCCACGGGTAGACCTTGTTACCGGGGAGCTGACCACCTTCACCGGGCTTCGCCCCTTGGGCCATCTTGATCTGGATGTCGTCGGCCTCGGTGAGATAAAGGGAGGTGACACCGAACCGTCCTGAGGCGACCTGCTTGATGGACGACCGCTTCGAGTCGCCGTTGGCCATCGTCTCGAACCGCTCGGGATCCTCACCACCCTCACCCGTGTTCGACTTGCCGCCGATGCGGTTCATGGCGATGGCCAGGGTTTCGTGGGCCTCGGCCGAGATCGACCCGTAGCTCATCGCTCCGGTGGCGAAGCGTTTCACGATCTCCGAGACCGGCTCGACCTCTTCGATGGGGATCGGCTCCCGATCGGAGCGGAGCCGGAACAGGCCCCGCAGCGTGGCCAGCCGCTCGGCCTGGTCGTCGACGAGCTTCGCGTACTCCTTGAAGACGTCGTAGCGCTGCGAGCGGGTCGAATGTTGCAGCTTGAACACCGTTTCCGGGTTGAAGAGGTGATACTCCCCTTCTCGTCGCCACTGGTACTCGCCGCCGAGCTCCAGCGTACGGTGGGCCAGGAGCTCCGGACGATCAGGAAAGGCCCGCTCATGCCGTTTGGCGCATTCGGCGGCGACTTCGGCCAGACCGATTCCGCCCAACTTCGAGGTGACACCGGTGAAGAACTCGCCGACGATGTCCTGGCCGAGCCCGATCGCCTCGAAGATCTGGGCGCCGGTGTAGGAGGCCACGGTCGAGATCCCCATCTTCGACATGACCTTGATCACACCGTTGGAGGCCGCCTCCACGTAGTTGTGGAACGCCTCCTCGCGGTCCATGGGGATGTGGCCGGAGTTGATTCGGCCCCGAATGGTGGCAAAGGCCAGCGACGGGGAGATGGCATTGGCGCCGAAACCGAGCAGCAGTGCGAAATGATGCACCTCCTTGGCGTCGGCCGCCTCGGCGATGATGCCGACCTGCGTGCGCAGTTTCTCACGCACGAGATGGTGGTGCACGGCACCAGTCAGGAGGAGCGACGGGATCGGAGCCAGGTCGGCGGTGGCACCACGATTCGACAGCACGAGCACGGTGGCGCCCTCGGCAATGGCGGCGACGGCCTGACGACGGGTCTCGTCGAGGGCCGAGCGCAGCCCGTCTTCGCCGTCGTTGACCGAGTAGAGGCCGGAGATCTCGGCCACGATGAGCTGTGTCCAACCCGCGATCTCGCCGGCTGCCCCGATCCGGGACAACTCG
>JAOUGG010000057.1 GCA_029857855.1 Acidimicrobiia bacterium
CGTTCGCCTCCTACGGCGACGTGGTCGAGCAGCTGCGGCCCGCGACGAGCCGCCTCGGATTCGGTGGTTCGGTTCTGCTGGCCGTGGTCGTGCTGGCCAATCTGGCCTCGCCGTCGCTGTCCCAGCTCGCCGCGCTGCCCGGCCTGACGCCCGGCAGGGCGGTGTGGGCCGACTGGAGCACTACGACGGTCACGAACGTCATCCCCGGTGGCAGCGCGCTGTCGATCGGCCTCATCTGGGCCATGTACCGCTCGTTCGGGCTGGCCCGGGCCGCCATCGCCCGGTCGATCGTGGTCACCGGGGTCGGCGACATCCTGGTCAAGCTCGGCACGCCGCTGCCGGCGCTGCTCTGGCTCTGGACCCAGCGCCCGGTCAGCGGAGCCCTGGCCCAGGCGGCCGTGCTCGCCGCCGCCCTGTTCGCGGGCGCCGTCACGCTGCTCGCCGTCGTCGTCTCCGGCCCGGCGACCGCCGCCCGGCTCGGACGACTGCTCAATCGCCTGCCGGTCGCCGGCCGCGGCTGGCCGGCCCGGCTCGAGGAGCTTCGAGTCGACACCGTCAGCCTGATCGGGAGCCGGGGGCTGGCCCTGGCCGCCGCCACCGTCGCCGGCCACGCCAACCTCTACCTCCTCCTGGTGCTGTGCCTGCGAGCCGTCGGGGTGGAGCGGACCACGCTCGGTTGGGCCCCCATCCTGGCCGCTTTCGCCTTCGGCCGTCTCGTGACCGCGCTCCCGATCACGCCGGGCGGCCTGGGGGTCATGGAGGTCGGGCTGACCGGTGCGTTGAGCGCCGTCGGATCGGCGCCGTCCGCCGCCCTCGTCGCTGGAGTACTGCTCTTCCGTGCGGTCAGTTTCGCGCTGCCGCTGCCGCTCGGTGCGGTCGGTCTGTTGGCCTGGAATCTCAGGAGGCCGTCTGTCGGTCTCCGGCCAGGGTCGTCATGACCCGCAGGAGGGTGTCGGCGCCCATGGCCAGATGCTCCGGATCGGTGTGTTCGGCCGGATTGTGGCTGATGCCCTTGTGGCTGGGAGTGAAGATCATCGCCGTCGGGCAGATCCGGGACATCATCTGGGCGTCGTGACCGGCACCCGATGGCATTCGCATCGTCGTCGCCCCGGCCGCCCGGGCGGCCGACTCGACCAGTTCGACGACGCCGGCATCGAACACCACGGGATCGAAGCGGGCCAGTGAACGGGTGGAGATCGTCACCCCTTCGGCGGGGGCCAGCCGGTCGAGCTCGGCCTGGAGCCGCTTCTCGGCCCGGGTCAGGATCTCGTTGTCGGTGTTGCGCAGGTCCACGGTGATGGTGGCGGTCGCCGCTACCACATTGACCAGGTTCGGGTGCAGGTCGATCATGCCGACAGTCCCGACCTGCGGATGACCGAGCTCATCGGCCAACGCCCGCACGAAGGTGGCCACTGCGGCGGCGACGTAGCCGGCGTCGTGGCGTAGTCGCATCGGAGTGGTGCCGGCGTGGTTCGACTGGCCCTCGATCGTCACCTCGGTCCAGGAGATGCCCTGCACGCTCTCGACGACGCCGATGTCGAGACCCTCCTCGGCGAGCACCGGCCCCTGCTCGATGTGCAATTCGACGAAGGCATGCGGGACCAGTCCCGGACACGGGGAGGGCCCCAGGTAGCCGATGCGGTCGAGCTCGTCGCCCACGACGGCCCCGTCGATGCCGTCCGTCCGATGCGCCTGCTCGAGACCCATGCCGCCGACGTAGACGAGCGATCCCATCATGTCGGGTGCGAAACGGGCACCCTCCTCGTTCGAGAAGAAGGCGACGGCCAGTGGCCGGGCCGGAACGAAGCCGGCGGTGGCCAGAGTTTCGATCACCTCGATGCCGGCCAGCACGCCGAGGTTGCCGTCGTAGCGACCACCGGTGGCCACCGTGTCGATGTGGCTGCCGGTCATGACCGGCGCCAGATCCCGGGCGCCGGCCGGCATCGATTCGGGGCGCCAGACGCCGACCACGTTGCCGATGCCGTCGATCGTGATGTCGAGGCCCAGGTCGGTCATCCACGTCACGACGAGATCGCGACCCGCCTTGTCGGCGTCGGTGAAAGCCAGGCGCGAACAGCCCGTCGTGCCGTCGATTCCGCCGATGTCGGACAGTTCGATCAGGCGGGCCAGAAGCCGCTCGATGTCGATGCGCAGGTCGGGCTGGGGCGACACGGTTTTCTCCGGATGGTCGTCGGCGGCACCGGGACCGGGCCGACCGACGGCCGACCGGCTACTGCGACGCCTCGTTGATCGCTTCGAAACCCTTCTCCACGTCGACCAGATGATGGACCGGATCGTGCAGCAGGTACTGGGCGAAACTAGCAGCGGTGAACGCCGATCCGTCGGACCGCAGGCCGGTTCGCTCCCACTGGTCGCCGCGGACCTTGTCGAGCAGGTCGGCAAAGCGGCCGGCGTTGACCGCGAGGTCGTAGCTGATCTTGTTGGCGTCCTGGCTGCGGTAGTTGTCCTCGATCGCCGTGGCGTCCTGATCCCAGTTGGCGAACGTGGGATGCTTCTTCTTCAGTATGAGCAGGAGCCGCTCGGCGGCCAGGCCGTAGACGTCACGAACGTGGGCCCCGTACTCGAGCGCCGACCACTGGGGCGGCTGCCCGGACGGCACCGGCGGCCGCGTCCCCACGATGTCGCCGCGGCGAAGCACGCCACGCCAGGCGGCGGCGTTGGCCCGGACCCGTCCGGCCACCTCGTCAGGCGGCACGCTGGAGGCGTCGAAGCCGCACTCGGGGCAGGGTTCGTTCAGAACCCAGGTCCAGTCCTTGGTGTCCGGGAGTGGATGTTCCATACCTCGACACTAACCCCGAGCGACAAGGGCCGGTCAATCGGATGGCCCCCGAGCCCGGACGGCTCGGGGGCCGACCCGAATCAGGAACCGATGATGCCGCCGTCCTTACGTTGCAGGACGATCGTCGAGTCGCGGGGTACCGGATCGCCGAGGAAGGGGAACAGTGTGAGCTCCGGATCGCCGTTGCCGGGGTGCTGGATGTTGAGGAACATCGTGCGCCGATCCGGCGTAACGGCGATGCCCGTCACCTCGCAGCCTTTCGGGCCGCTGAACAAGCGCCTGATCTCACCGGTGGAGGGGTCGGCGACCAGCATCTGATCGTTGGCGCCCTGGGGCTGGGTTCCGTCGGTCTCGATGAACACCCGGCCGTCGGGATCGGCCCACAGGCCATCCGGTGATCCGAACCCGTAGTCGGTGTTCGTGGTCGACGAGGCAAGGATGAAGATGTCCCACTCGAAGCTGGTCCCGACGTGGCGGTCGCTGTCGCGCCAGCGGATGATGTGACCGTCGGGGTTCGGGGCCTGCGGGTTGGCGGCGTCGGCCTCGGTCCGGCGGGTGTTGTTGGTGAGCGTGCAGTAGACGTCGCCGTTCGGCGCCACCGTGGTCCACTCCGGCCGGTCCATCGGCGTTGCGCCGGCGGCGTCGGCCGCCATGCGGGCGAAGGTCAGGACCTCGTCCATGGAGGAGAACACGGCTGCGACATCGGGGTTGTTGAGGCTGAGTTCGAGCCAGTCGCCGCTGCCGTCCTCGTTGAACCGGGCGACATAGAGCGTCCCGTGGTCGAGCGGTGACTGGCCCTTGGCGATCATCGACTTGTAGTTGCGGGCGGAGACGAACTTGTAGATGTAGTCGAAGCGCTCGTCGTCACCCATGTAGACGACGACACGGCCGCCCCGCCCGACGGTGGTGGCCGCACCCTCGTGCTTCACCCGACCGAGGGCGGTGCGTTTCACCGGCTTGCGGTCGGGGCGGTTGGGGTCGATCTCGACCACCCAGCCGAAGCGGTTGCCCTGGTTGGCGTAGTCGGGATTGGACAGGTCGAAACGGGGATCGTACAGATGCCAGCCGTAGTCGAACCCGGTCGTGCTGAAGCCGTAGCGTTGCTGGGCGTCGTTGCCCACCCAGCCCGCTTCCTCGGTGCCGAAGTACCCGTTGAAGTTCTCCTCACAGGTCAGGTAGGTACCCCACGGGGTGTAGCCGTTGGCGCAGTTGTTGAGGGTGCCCTGGAATTCGTTACCGGCGGCGTTCTCGATCAGCGGGCTGCCGGCGACCGGGCCGCTGAATTCGACGGGCGTGTTGACGGTGATGCGGCGTGACCGGTCACTCGGCACCACCTGCCAGGTGCCCGAATTGTCGCGCATGATCTCGATGGCGCTGCAGCCGTGGGCCGCCTGTGACACGGCGACCTGCTCGGCCGAGCTCGGGAGCGCCTGCCCGAACACGTGGCCGTTGGTGCCGAACTCGTGGTTCATGACCAGCACACCGTGGTCGTTGCTCTTGTGATCGAGGGGGAAAAACCACATGCCGTCGTGGCCGATGCCCACCTGATCCGACTGGTCGGCGGCCGACGAGACCGGCCACGAGAAGTCGGGCGTACCGCTCGACAGCGGCGTCCCCCACGGGACCAGGACCTCGATGGTGTAGTCGGGGGAAACCACCGCCTGACCGGAGAAGTTGAGCGGGATCGGCTCGAAACCGACGAGCGGGCGGGGCGATGGACGACCGGACTGGTTCTTCGCCCCGGCGGCAACGGCTCGGGAGGCGGCGCTCGCCGGCGACACGAACAGCGTGCCGATTGCCCCGGCCAGCGTGCCGCCGAGCACCATACGGCGACCGATACGGGCATTCAGGATGTCCTCGAATGGTCGGTTGCCGGAGGTGTTGGTGGCGGGCGCGTCATCGTGAATGGTTTCGGGATCATGCATCGCAGTTGCTCCAGGTAGATCGGTGTGGAACTTCTTGTACCTCCCGAACATTACGCTTCTGTGACATCGGGCGCAACTGGAAGCGAAGCAATTCCCCAACGGCAGGCGGCGGTGCTACCAGTACTCCTCGTAGTGGATGTTCCCCAACTGATGCCGCCGGCTGAGCATGAATCCCCGCCTGGTCAGCAGTTCAACAACACCCTCGGGCTCCGGGAAGTGGTCGTCGCCTTCGGCGTCGACCTCGGGCAGACCGATCATGGCCGGGTTGCCGCACAGGTAGACGTTGGTGGTCGCGGGATCGAGTTCGACCCCGAGTTCGCGGGGGAACGTGTCGTCGCTCAGTAGGTCCTGGATGTAGCGCTTCGGGACGTCGGGCTCCCGCGTCGGCAACGGCAGGTAGTGGTAGTTGGGGTACCTGGCCGCCAGCGCCTCGTGTTTGGCGCGGTACCCGAGATCGGCCCAGTGGCGGACCGTGACGGCCGAAACGATCGGCCCGAAGTGGCCCTTCGACAGCAGCTCGACCACCATCGCGTTGTGCGGGGCCTCGCCGGTGCCGGTCGACAGGAACACCACCGTCGACGCCGGATCGTCGACCGCGGACAGCGTGTACCGACCGGTGACCTTCGGGCCGAGATAGATCCGATCGCCGGGTCGTTTCAGTGCCAGCCTCGGGGTGAGCCCGGGCACGTGTCCGTCGCTCGGCGGCACGAGCACGATGTAGAACTCGAGCTCCTCGCCGCTGGTGTCGGCCGCCAGGTAACCCCGCTCATCGAAGATGCGACACGAAATCGAGTAGGAGCGCCGCACCAGTTTGAACCACTTGTCGTCGAGGCCGGGATCGACGACGTCGTCGATCCGCTCCTCCCAGTACCCGAGGCCGAGCGAAGCGTACTGACCGGGGATGTGCGATGTCCGGCCGCCGTCGGGACGAACCCGCAGCACCCACAGATCCGAGTGGGTCGGCTCGAATTTGGTGATCGTGGCGTTGTAGTGCTCCGCCCGCAACTCGTCGACGACGCCCGGGAGTCGTTGGCGGACGGCGATGTCGTCGAGCTCGGGGGTCAGGTCGACCTGGGGAAACAGCGCCTCGGCGATTCGGCGGCCGATGTTGAAACCATCGGCCACCGGGAAGCGACCGGCGGCCTCGGACTCGGATCCGACGAACCAGATCCGCCCGGACGCCGCCGCCTCGTCGGTGAGACCCACGGAGGACGGTTCGACCAGGACCCGACTCCCGGCGAAGACGACGTGATCGAACTCGAGGTCGGGTGTCATCCGGCCGTCGAAGTAGGCCACCGGGAACCCGTCGACGATGGCGAGCGAGTCGAGTGCTCCCCGGTAGAGCACGGTGGCCTTGCGCTCCCGCTCCAGCGTGCGTAGGACGTTGTCGCCGGCGGGCGACAGCAGTTTCGCATCGAGCCCGGCGGCGGCCAGGACCACCCTCCCACCTGCCCCGGCGAGCTGGGCGGCGATCTCGACCGCGTGGTCGGTGTTGCCGACCACGAGCACGTCGCGGTCGACGAGGTCGACCGGGACCGCGTCGACGTGTATCCGCGACCCGTCGGCCGGGATGGTCACCTCCGGCGTCCAGGCGGGATCCGGTGCCCGCACCGTGACCGCGGCCGCCGCCGCTGTATAGGTTCGCTTCGAGGTCCGCACCACGACGTGGTCGCCATCGGATCCCTCATCGTGAGGCAACTCGATCGCCTCGACCGGTTCGTCGTAGCCGACGTCGAGCGCCTCCCGACCGACGAGCTCGGGATAGGCGACGCTCAGGCCGGCCTCGACGACCCGCACCCGGAGCCCCGAGCGTTGCGACGAGATCGCCAGCGACAATCCGGCGGCCATCCCACCGATGACCACGAGGTCGTAGTCACTCGTCTGGCGATCGTGGTCGGTTGCGTCCATCTCGGCGGACTGGTTCACGGTCGTTTCCCCTCGGGACGATACGTTCGGGCATGCTGTGCGGTTCATGATTCCACAGGGTTCTCACCGCTCGCACGATCGTGCGCCGTCCCGGCGGCCTCGTATCATCGAACGGTGACCGCGCTCGACCAACGCCTGGTCGTCGTCGCCTACAGCTGGGCCGACGGCCGGCCCCGCCTCCGGGTTCGCCCCCCTGACGCGGTGTCGACAGTGGTCGACGCTCCGGGGTTTCGTCTCCACTATCGGGTCGACGCGGACCCGGTCTGGCACTGCCCGGGACGCATCCCGTTTCGGTCCGGCCGGGGCGACTACGTCGACTGCCTCAACCGGCCTCAGCCCGGCGGCCGCACCTGCGTCGACTGCGCCGTCGCCGAGGCCACCCTGGCCGGCAGCCTGCACCACGCCCATGTCCGATCGGCCGACGAGCTCGACGCAGCCGTCGACGAACATCTGCGCCAACCCAACATCCTGTACTTGGCCGGCTTCGGCGACGGGTCGATCAAGGTCGGCACCTCGACCGCCGAGCGGGCCTCCAAACGGCTCCTGGAGCAGGGTGCACTGGCCGCCGCCGTCGTCGCCAAGACCGACGACGGGATAGTGGTGCGCCGGGCCGAGGATCTGGTGACCGAACGGCTGGGGATTCCCCAATCGGTGGGCGCGGCCCGCAAACTGAGGGGTCTCGTGACCCCGATGTCGCACGATCACCTGTGGGCCCGCCTCGAAGCCGCCCGGGAGGCGGTGCACGACCTCGTCGATCGGGAGGCCCCGACCGGTGTGACACCGACGCTCGAACCCTGGGTCAACCCCGACCACCGACGGATCCGTGACGAGAAGCTGTTCGCCTACCCGGCCGATCTTCGCCGCGACGCCCACCGCCTGACCATCGACTACGTGGTGGGGCGCCTCGCAGTGGCCGTCGGCACCGGTGGGGATCGGTTCGTTATCGACGTCGGCCGGATCTTCGGGCTCGAACTCGAGGTTGGCGACTTCGACCCGGTCGAGATCACCGTCCAGGACTCACTCTTCTGACCTGACCCTCCCCGCAACATTTGTCGCGAAATCCGAGCCCAGCCCGCGCTTTTCGCGACAAATCTTGGGTGGGGTCAGTCGCGGTCCTGCCAGGTGCAGACGCAGACCTCGTTGCCGTCGGCGTCGGCCAGGATCCAGAACGCCCGGGCCCGTTCCGCCGAGACCAGGGTGCCGCCGGCGGCCACCGCGGCCTCGACGCGCGCGTCGGCCTCGGAAGGCGGGACGGTGATGTCGAAGTGGATCCGGTTCCTGACGGGGCGGGGCTCGGTGAGCTGCTGAAACCAGATCGTCGGGCCCTGGCCCCGAGGGTCGACGAGAGCCTCGAACCGTTCCTCGTAGCGGTAGTCGAGCGCAGCGGCCCAGAACGGCCAGATCCGTTCGTGGTCCATCGTGTCGATGGCGATCTCCATCTGCTGGACCGCCCGGTCCGACACCGAAGCCCCGGCCTCCGCGGCCAGGTCCGAGATGGCTCGGGCCAGGTCGACGTCGAGGTTCGTCACACCACCGACGGTATGGGTCTGCACGCGGACCATCACGATTCCGGGGAACCGGAGGTCGACGTCGGGGTGGTGATCGCTGCCATCGGCGGCGCGGGCGATGGCAGCCACCAGGTCGGAGCCGTCGGAGAACGACGTGCAGCGGAACTCGGCCTGGAGGAAGCCGAGCACGAACGTCCAGGCGTCGAGACCGTCGAGTTGGACCACCTCGGTTGCGGTCACCACGGTCGGTGTGGATCGGGATGATTCGTCGGCCATCGCTGGGACCCCTTTGGACTGGAGGTTTGGACGGGAGAGCGGAACTCGCGACTATAACGGAGGGCCATGAGACTCATCCCCCGCACGCTCGATGTGCCAACGTCTCCGATCGCCGACGCCCACCGCCACGTCGTCGATCGCAACCCGGACCTTCCCCTCCTCGACCTGTCGCAGGCCGCACCCAGCTACCCGACGGCACCGGCCGTGGCCGCCCGGGTGGCCGAGGTGGCCGCCTCCGACACCGGCGGTCGGTACGCCCCCCCGCCCGGGTTGCCCGAACTGCTCGACGCCTTCGCCGACGACCTGACCGTGTCGTACGGGCCCTCGTTCGATCACGATCAGCTTCTCCCCACCGGCGGCTGCAATCAGGCGTTCTGCGTGATCGCCTCGACGCTCACGCAACCCGGCGACGAGGTGATCGTGCCGGTCCCCTACTACTTCAACCACGACATGTGGCTGAAGCTCGACGGCGTCGTCCCCCGCTACCTGCACCCGACCGACCCGATGGTTTCCCTGGTCCCCGACCCCGAACGGGCGGCGCAACTGATCAACGAGCGGACCAGGGCCATCCTGCTCGTCACCCCCGGCAATCCGACCGGCGTCACGATTCCCCCGGATGTGATCGCCCGGTTCCATGAACTGGCAGCCGATCACGATCTTGCCCTCATCATCGACGAGACCTACCGCAACTTCCGCACCACCGATGATCCACCGCATCGGCTGTTCGACCGACCGGACTGGACCGACACGGTCGTCTCGCTCCACAGCTTCTCGAAGGACCTGGCCATCCCCGGCTACCGGGTCGGGGCCATCGTCGCCGGCGCCGAGGTGAAGGTCGAGGCGCTCAAGCTGCTCGACTGCGTGCAGATCTGCGCCCCACGGGTCGGCCAGGAGGCGGCCGCCGCCGGACTGAGGCTGGCCCGGGAGTGGCGGGTCGGCAAGGCGGCCGACATCAACCGGGCGCTCGATCACTTCAGGGCGGTGATGGCCCCCGAGCCCGGCAGGTTCCGTCTCGCCTCGGCGGGCGCGTTCTTCGGCTGGGTCCGCCATCCCTTCGATGATCGGCCGACGGGGCAGGTGGTGCGGGACCTGGTTGTCGACCACGGGGTGCTCGGCATCCCCGGTACC
>JAOUGG010000403.1 GCA_029857855.1 Acidimicrobiia bacterium
CTTTTCCTGAAGGCGGCGCCCGTCCTCGCCATCGAACCACCGGTAGTAGTCTCGGTAGGGGGGGCGCGCCGATCCGTCCTTGCCGAACATCTCATTGAAGAATTCGCTGGCGATCTTGGGCGTATCGTGCATTGGCCCCCTATCTGATCCGGGCACAGTCGGATCCTTGACTATGCCAATTGTCCTTGTCGAACGGGTGGATCGGCAAACGAACGGCGTGAAATGTGTGTTGACCGTGATTCAGCCGGTGTTCCGCATCCCGGCCGCGATGCCGTTCACGCTCAGCAGCAGCGCCCGGCGGACCCGGTTGTCGACGTCGACACCGGCCCGATTGCGGGCCAGCAGATCGATCTGCAGAACATGGAGGGGGTCCATGTAGACGGCCCGGGTGGCCAGCGTCCGGCGGAGAACCGGCAGATTCTCGAGCAGGCTTCGACCGGTGACCTTGGTCAGGTGGGCGACGGTCAACTCGTGCTCCTCGGTCACCCGGTCGAACAAGTGGCGGTGTTCGTCGGGCACGAGCCGTTCGACGTAGCGGGCGGCCACGCCGAGATCGGTCTTGGCCAGGGTCATCTCGACGTTGCCCAGGAAGGTGGCGAAGAACGTCCACTCCTCGGCCATCTCGGCCAGGAGGTCGCCGTATCCGGCATCGAGCACGGCCTCGAGCCCGGACCCGACCCCGAACCAGCCGGGAATGATCTGACGACCCTGGGTCCAGCCGAACACCCACGGGATGGCACGAAGATCGTCGAGCCCCCGGGCCGCCCCACGCCGACGGGCGGGACGGGAACCGATGTTGAGATCGCCCAGTTCCTCAACCGGGGTGGAGGTCTCGAAATAGGCGGGCAGCGAGGGCGCCTCGACGAAGTCGCGGTAGGCCCGGTAGGCGGCCGACGACATCTGCTCCATGACCTCGTCCCAGAGGGCCAGCCGATCACGGTCGTAGCGCGACGTCAGGCGCCCGACCGACGCCTCGAGCACGGCGGCCATCGCCAGCTCCAGATTGCGGCGGGCGATCTCGGGCTGGCCGTACTTGTCGGCGATCACTTCACCCTGCTCGGTGATCTTGACCTCACCGGTGATGAGGCCCGAAGGCTGGGAAAGGATCGCCTCGTTGGTCGGGCCGCCACCGCGGCCGACCGAACCACCACGACCGTGGAACACCCGGATGTGGATGCCGTGGCGGCGGGCCACTTCGCGGATACTCCGCAGCGCCTTGTGAATCTCCCACTGGGAGGTGGTGATACCGCCGTCCTTGTTCGAGTCCGAATAGCCGACCATCACCTCCTGTGTGCCTCCTCGAAGGTCGACGAGCCTGCGGTAGCCCGGCAACGACAGCAACTCCTCGAGCACGGCCTCCAACCCGCGGAGATCGTCGATCGTCTCGAACAGGGGCACGAATCCGATGCGGGCGACACCGGCGGCCAGGTCGACGAGACCGACCTCCCGGGCCAGCAGAACCGGAGCCAGAATGTCATCGACCCCCTGGGTCATCGACACGATGTAGCTCTCGATCTGAGCGTCTCCGTGCAGATCGAGGTGCGCTCGGACGGTGGCGAACAGGGCGAGTGCGTCGGGCCGGGGCGGGGCGGGGGGCTCGCCGGCGGACTCCGACCCGTCGACCGCTGACCCGCTTCCGGACCCGACCGCCGCCGTTCGACCGTGGATGTTGAGGCGCGGTGGCGCCAGCGGTCGGCGGGACTCGAGCTCGCCGACCAACAGGGCCGTCCTCGCGGCCCGGTCCTCGGGGTAGACCACGCCATTGGCCTCGAACAGCGAGCTGAGCGTTTCGTGGTGAACCTCGGCGTGCTGACGGAGGTCGAGGGTGGCCAGATGGAACCCGAAGGTGGCCACCATACGGCGAACACGGGCCAGCCGACCTCGGGCCAGCAGCTCACCGCCGTTCTCGACGAGCGACCGCTCGAGCATCCGGAGATCCTCGGCCAACTCCTCCGCGCTCCGGTAGCCCTGGTAGCCCCGCCGATCGGCCACCACAGGATCGACCGGTCGCTCGTGATCCGACCCGGTGGCTGCGGTTTCGACCAACCGCTGCATCATCACCGCCAGCCGCAGCCGGTACCACTCCCCCTCGTTGATGGCACCCACGGCGGCGAACACCTCGGGAAATCGCCGGCGATCCTCTTCGATCTGGTACCGCAGCTCGTCGGACACCGGACGGATCCGTTCCGATGCCGAGAGCTCGGCTCGTAGCGCGTCGAGTTCGCTGCGAAGCAGGCGAAGCGCTCGTGATCGCTGCAGGTCCAGCACCTCGACGGTGGTTTCGGGGGTGACGTTCGGATTGCCGTCGCGGTCACCCCCAACCCAACTGCCGAAACGGACGGGCGCGGTCTCGACCGGGATGGACTCGGAGATCTCTGCCAATTCACCGTCGAGATCGGCCCACAGGTCGGGCAGGCCCCGAGCGGCCAACTGTTCGATGTAGTACAGGGCGGTCCGGGCCTCGTCGACCGGTTTGGGGCGTTCACGGCGGATCTCGTCGGTTTGCCACATGGCGTCGATGAGTTCGTCGATACGACGATCGATGCGACGGGCATCGGCCGGAGAGGTCCGGGCCAGCGCCCGCTCCTCGGTCAACCGGCTGACCTCGGCCAGCTTGTCGAGCATCGATCGGCGCGACGCCTCGGTCGGGTGGGCCGTGAACACCGGCTGCAGGCGAAGGCTGGACGCGGCCTCGGCGATCTCGGAAGCCTGGTGGCCGGAGTCGACCAGTCTGGGGATCGTGTCGCTGAGACGCCCCGCGGATGCCTTGCGCCGGTTCAGATCCTCGATCCGGTGCACCTGCTCGACGACGTTGGCGAGGTGGAAATACAGCGTGAAGGCCCGCACGAGGCGGATGGTGTCGAGGTCGTCGACGTTGGTGAGCAACTCGGTCAACTCGGCCCCGGCCGCCTGCTGATCGTCTTTACGAAGGCGGCGGGCGAGCCGGCGGACCCGCTCGACCATGGCCAGGAACGCGTCGCTCTCCTGCCGGGCGATCGACTCCCCCAGTTGGCGGCCGAGACGGCGAATGTCATCTCGGAGAGCATTATCACGCTTGTCCCAGTCCATGAGGGCTACCCTACAGCGGCTTGTCGAGGGGCGACGCGGCCCGTTGGAGGCTCCGATGGTCGGCAACGGCAGCGGCCGACGGCGGCGGCCGACGGCCGGTTTCACAACCGGACCGTTTTGGGGACATCCGACCGGAGTTCGCGAACGGTAGAGTGGTCGATCGTGGCGGCGAGCCCCGACCGGATCGACCGCAAGGCGCCGGCGGAATCGTCACCACCAGAGCTTTTGTGTGGTTGTGTTGGAATGTCCATCTCCGTAGGGTCCACGGCACCCGCACGCCTGAATCGAGTCGTACCGAACACGAACCGCATGTCGACACCGCCGCAAGCACGCCCCGGGTATCCAGATCTGGCATGAGCAACGAGCACCTTTCCCAAGTTGGACATTCGGCCGTGGACCAGGCGTTCAACGGAGACGGGTACGAAGACGACGACGGCCCACTGGACCCGTCGGTCTTCTTCGGTCTGTTCGACGATCTGATCGAGGGTGAGGAGCCCGAACCGGCACCCGACACCGAGCCGACGCCCGACAGCGAACTCCCCGACCAACTCGAGAACGGTGAGCACGACACCGATCTGATCGAGATCGTCGACGTCGACGTCGACGAGACCGGTGAGACGAATGAGGCCGACGAGACCGGTGAGACGAATGAGGCCGACGAGATCACCGAAGCGGCCGGCGTCGAGGTCGACGAGACCGATGACACGGATGAGGCGTACGAGATCACCGAAGCGGCCGGCGTCGACGAGACCACCGAGCCCGATACCGGTCCGGAACCCACACCTGATTCGGAACCAATGGAGACGAGGCCGGCCACGGTCAGCTGGTGGCCGACAGCGCCCGAGGAGGAGCCACCGAAGGATCCTCGGATCTCCGTCGCCTCTCCGCCACCCATCCCATTCGTTCCCGACCCGGCCGAAACACCGGCGCCCGACAGCGCCGGCAACGGCGCAGGCCCGCAGGCACTGCGCTTCACCCCGCCGGCACCGAACGACACCCCGGACGACGGCAACCACGG
>JAOUGG010000243.1 GCA_029857855.1 Acidimicrobiia bacterium
GGAAACGCCGCAGCAGCGTCCGAACTGGACCGCCGGATCAACGAAATCATCGACCGGAGTCCGGCCCACGAGGAACCCGGCGATTCCGGCGGCGGGACGGTGGCCAAGGCGGCGTTGATCACCATCGCCATCGGACTGTTCGCCGGGCTCATCGTGGCCTTCGTCCTGTCGCTGCGCAGCCCCGACGGCTCGCTGAGCGGTTCGGTCGCCGACGGTACCGACGGCGGAGACCCGGCGTCGTCGACGGTGATCGACGAACCGCCGGCCGGTCTCGCCGGAGCCATCACCACCGGAACCCCACCGACGGCCGAACTCCTGGCCGAAGAGTTCGCCAACGCCCTGCCGACGGCGATCAGCGGCCGCCTCGATCTCACCTCGCTCCGCTTCGAACCGGGCACCACGGATCTCGATGAGCGGAGCAAGGTGGTCGTCGACGACCTCGGAAAGATGTTGGCCGACCAGCCCGCCCTCCCGGTGACGGCATCGGTGCGCACCTACACCGAACCCACGCCCGCCGAGAATCTCACCCTCAGCATTGCGCAGGCCGACGCCCTCGCCGCATCACTGGTGACGGCGGGCGCCGCACCGGACCAGATTCGGGCGCGGGGCGTCGGCGCCGCGCCGCTGAGCCAGGCCCAGCCGGTGCCCAACTTCGTGGCCCTCACCCCCCGGTTCGGCGACCGACGGCTCGACGAGGCACTCGATGGTCATTCACCGTTCACGTTCGGTGTTCCAGCCACCGCCACCGAAAGCGCTTGGCCGCTCCGCCCCGACGGTCTGCTGGCCATCGGTGAGCCCGCCGAGACGCTGTCGGCATTCCCCGATGCCGAGGTTGGGGCGGCCGCATATTCCTTCCTCCCACCGTCGGAAACCGCCGTGCGATCCGAGGCCGACGCTGCGGCCTCCGAACTCGGCGAGTTCCTCGTCGCCGCCTACGGCGTCAACCCGGACCAGATCACCACGATCATTCCTGGCTCCGCCGTGTTCGTGCCCACATCCGAACACGGCAACCACATCTGGCTGCAGGTCGGCCCGGCCAGTCAGGGTGCGTTCGATGTCGCTTCGATCGATCCGGCCGACATCACCTTCGAACCCGGATCGGCGGAACTCGATACCGCAGGATTGGCGACCGTGCAGGCGCTGGCCGACATCCTCACTTCAGGCGGAGCCACCATCGTGGTCGACGTCCGGTCCTATGACGCGGACGACGCCGCCATCAACCTTGCTCAGAGCGAGGACCGGCGCGAAACACTGGCGGAGACTCTGATAACCGCCCGTGTCGCTCCCGAGCAGCTCCGTATGTATGCCTCGGGGGCATCGAGCTACTTCCTCGACGACGGCGGGTCGGCGATCTCCATCACCGTCGCCCCCTGACGGCCGTAGAGGCGGCACACGACGGCACCGGTCAGCGGCCGTGCACGTAGGTCCAGCCGAAACGACCCTTGATGCACAGGTGCCCGGAGGTGACGCTGTGGTCGTTGGGGGAGGTGACCTTAACGATCGTCTCGTCCTGCACGTGCAGTTCGAGGTTGCAGCCGACGCCACAGTAGGAGCACACGGTGCGGGTCACCGACTGCTCATCGGGCTTCCACTCGCCCGCCTGCCGCAGGTCGAACTCGGTCTTGAACTGCAGGGCGTTGGTGGGACAGACCGCCACGCAGTTGCCGCAATAGACACAGGCCGAGTCGGGTAGTTCGGTGTCGAACTCGGTGCTGATGCGGGCCCCGAACCCCCGGCCGGACACGGCGATGGCGAAGGTGTGCTGGGCGTCGTCGCCGCAGGCCTCCACGCACTTGTAGCACAGCACGCACTTGTCGTAGTCACGAATGTAGAGGTCGTCCTGAATCCGGACCGGCTCGGTGATTCTGGTGCGATCATCGCCGTAGCGTTCGGGGTCGGCCCCGTAGTGCTCGATCCAGGGGGCGAGCTCGCCGGCCTGGCTCAGGTCGACGCCCGAACCCAGGAATTCGAGCACCATCTTTCGGCTGTGCCGAACACGCTCGCTGTCGGTCTGGATCGTCATCCCGTCGGCGGCTTCGCGGCTGCACGACGGGATCAGCGTGCGCGAGCCCTCCTGTTCGACCACGCAGACCCGGCAGGCGTTGACCGGCGTCAGGTTCTCGGCGTAGCACAACGTGGGGGTGTCGATCCCGGCGGCGTTGCAGGCATCGAGCACCGAGGCGCCCTTCGGCACGTCGACGACCTGGCCGTCGATCGTGAGCTGCACCATGGTTTCGGTCACCGTCATGTCGAATCTCCTTCCGGGCCGCCGGCTGGGCCGACGAGACCGAGGCTGATGGCCGAAAGGACGGCAGTCGCCGCGGTGTGGCCGAGCCCGCAGATCGACGCATCCTTCATGGCCTGATCGATCTCGGCCAGCAGTTCGGTCTGACCGTTGGCCGGGCGGCCGCCACTGCGCAGCAGCACCTCGTGCTGGCGGACCGTACCGATCCGGCACGGCACACACTGACCGCACGACTCGTTACGGAAGAACTCCGCCAGGCGGGTGATCACCGGTCCGAAGTCGACCGTGTCGTTGAACACCATGACCACGCCCGAACCGAGCGAGGCTCCCGCAGCCCTGGCCCCTTCGAACGACAACGCCATGTCGAGCGCATCCGGGCCGACGAAACTGCCGGCCGCGCCGCCGAGCATCACGGCGGCCAGCTCGCCGCCGGTCGCCCCGCCCGCCTCGTCGATCAGCCGGCCGAGGGTCGTGCCGAACTCGATCTCGTAGACACCCGGGCGGGCCACATGGCCGCTGAGGCAGAAGAGTTTGGTGCCCGACGAGTTCTCCGTGCCGAGGCGGGCGTAGGCCTCGCCACCGTCGATCATGATGCCGAGAACGTTGACCAGGGTTTCGGGGTTGTTGATGGCGGTGGGGCTGTCGAAGAGGCCGTTGGTGGTCGGGAACGGCGGCTTCTGCCGGGGTTCACCCCGGTAGCCCTCCAGCGAGTTGAACAGTGCCGTCTCCTCGCCGCAGATGTAGGCGCCGGCGCCTCGGCGGACCTCCAGGTCGAACGAGAAGCTGGAGCGGGCGATGCCGTCGCCGAGGTAGCCGCCGGCCCGGGCCGCTGCGATGGCGGTCTGCAGGCGGCGGGTGGCCAGCGGATATTCGCCCCGGATGTAGATCCAGCCCTTGGTGGCGCCGGTGGCGTACCCGGCGATGGTGGCCGCCTCGACCACGGCGAACGGGTCGTTCTCGATGAGCACCCGGTCCTTGAAGGTTCCGGGTTCGGACTCATCGGCGTTGACCACGACGTATTTCCGGTCACCGGCGGCCTCGGCCACGGCCTTCCATTTCACTCCGGTGGGAAATGCGGCGCCTCCCCGACCCATGAGGCCCGATTTGGTGACCTCGTCCACAACGCCTTCGGGGCCCCGTCGGAACGCCTCGGCCAATGCCTTGTAGCCGCCGAAGGAGATGTAGCTCTCGAGACTGGTGGGATCGGTCACCCCGGCCCGCCGCAGCAGCCGCAGGTTCGAGGCGCCTCCCGCCCCGCCCGCCTGGGGTACGGCGGCCACCGAATCGATCCGGTCGTCGGCGTCAACCCGATCGGGTTTGGCCCGGCCCTGGACGAACTGGGCCACCGGCCGCTCGCACTGCCCGAGACAGGGGCTGCGATGCACGTGTTTCCCGTCGGCATCGAGGGCGGCGATGACCGCGTCGGCATCGGCGATCTGGCAGGCGGCGTCGACGCAGACGTGGACGACGTCGTCGGTGTGCCCCGGATCGTCGACCCGGAACATCTCGTAGAACGTGGCCACACCGTAGGCTTCGGCCGGAGGAACCTGGAGTTGCTCCGCCGCGTAGTTGAGGCCCCCGGGGCTGATCCAGCCGGCCTGGTTCTGCAAAGCGTGGAGTGCCGGCAGAAGCAGGTGCCGCCGCTCGTTTCGCCGGGTTTGACCACCCCGGACCATACGCTCGTCCTCTACCACAACGGCCGGGCCCATGGTCGCATCGAGAAACCGATCGATCGTCTGCTGCTCCTCGACGGTGGGCTTGTCGGGTCCGAAATACAGATCTGCCACGCGGTTACTCCGAGGGGTTGTTTTGGTCGTCGATCTTGTCGATGCGAATGGAAGCCGCTTTGAACTCCGCCGTGCCCGACTTGCGGTCCCAGACGTCGGTGGTCAGGAGGTTGACGTCCACCAGATCGGGAAAGTGGAAGGTCGTGAAGGCCAGGCCGGGCGGCATGTCGGCGACCACCCGAAGCGGCATGTCGACCGAGCCCCGGGGTGACGACACCCGGACCACCTCGCCGTCGGCGAGGCCGAGAAGATCGGCGTCGACGGCGTTCAGGTCGATGGCCTCGCCATAGCGGATCGGCGACGACAGCGAGCCCGACTGCACGCCGGTGTTGAAGGAATCGAGCGCCCGGCCCGTGGTGAGCCGGATCGGGAACTCGTCGGTGAGCTGCTCCTTTGGACCCTCGTGTTCGACGACGCTGAACGGCGCCGGATCGTGTCCGCCGAGATCGTCGGCCCACAACCAGCCGTGCAGGAACGGGCTGCCGGGATGATCTAAGGTCGGGCAGGGCCACTGCAGGCCACCCTCGGCTTCGAGCCGCTCCCAGGTCATGCCGCCGTGTATCGGGGAGAGCGCTCGCAACTCGTCCCACAGCTCCTCGGCCGTGGGCGAACCCCAGTTGGCGCCCATGCGGTTGGCCAGCGAGGCGATGATCTCGATGTCGTCTTTGGCCTCGCCTGGCGGGGGTACGGCGGCTCGGACCCGCTGAACCCGCCGCTCGCTGGAGGTGACGGTGCCGTCGGCCTCGGCCCAGCCGATGGAAGCGGGGAAGACGACGTCGGCCATCTCGGCCGTGCGGGTCATGAAGATGTCCTGCACGATCAACAGGTCGAGCCTCGACAGCATGTCGCGGGCGTGGGCCACATCGGCCTCGGAGTCGGCGGGGTTCTCGCCGATGCAGTAGACGGCGCGGAGGTCCTCCCCCATGGCCTCGAACATCAGCGTGAGGTGTATGCCCGGTTCGGCCGGGATGTCGGAGCCCCAGACCGCCTCGAACTTGCCTCGGGCCTCATCGTCGGCGACGTCCTGGAACCCGGGGAGTTTGTTGGGCAGCGCGCCCATGTCGCCGCCGCCCTGCACGTTGTTCTGGCCTCGCAGCGGCACCAGCCCGGAGCCCCAACGACCGATGTGGCCGGTGAGCAGCGCGAGGTTGCACAGCGACAGCACGTTGTCGACGGCGTTGTGGTGTTCGGTGATGCCGAGCGTCCAGAGGATTTGAGCCGTCTCGGCCGTGGCGTAGGCCTCGGCCAGTTCGGCGATGGCCACGCCCGGCACCCCGGTGATCTCCGAGGTCCGCTCCAGCGTCCAGGGCTCGACCGATTCGGCGTAGGCATCGAAGCCCGACGTGGAATGGGCGATGAACTCGGTGTTGTGCCAGCCGTTGGTGATGATGTGGCGGGCGATGCCGTTGGACAGCGCGATGTCGGTG